>NZ_LJCS01000044.1:0-36967 GCF_001280945.1 Photorhabdus heterorhabditis
CAATAGATTTCAAGTTGCAGTGCGGCGGCAAGAGAACGCATCCCCAGGAGCATAGATAACGATGTGACTGGGGTAAGTGAACGCAGCCAACAAAGCAGCAGCTTGAAAGATGAAGGGTATATATTATTAAGGGTTATTTCCATCATACGTAAAATTAAAGCTGAATTTTGTCCGTGTTTCTCCTTTAAGGTCATTAGGGTCAGATATGTAATTGAGTGATAAAATAAGCGGTTCTTCGGTGTGGAATAATGCACCAGACAGATCTGGGTTATCACCTAATACAAATCCGTAATAGAATGACCAGCGACTATCTGCATCAAGATCATATAAATTCATTGCTGTCCACGATAAATTAAGTCCGATTTTCTTTCTTCCTTTAATATGCAATATTTCATCGGTAATAACCCCATTTTTATTCTTTTTCACTTTGATATGGTAATCTGTCCATGCATTATCTGATTTCAGTACGGCATATTCAGGGCCTATTTGACTGTTATCAGTTAAAAATACCAATTTTCCTTTATTCTCTACCGGTTGATATAGAAGTTCTGAAACAGTCGTTTCTTTATTATTCTCTTTATTTAAGTCAATATTTACCAATACTACCGTTTTAGTATAAGGAACATATAATAGCTGATTATCTTTTATCACTTCTTCATGCCATTGATCGCCCGATTCACCAATGACCTCAATACGTTGCTGTTCGGTGGCAATTCGCATACTGCCAATACCGGTTGCAGCGGAAGGTAATCTTCCCAGGGTTAAGGTCTCTAAAATATGGTATGCCTCGTCCCCTAAAGGCGCATCATTGTTTTGCCAGCGTTTATAGGTATTGGCAAAATCTTCAAAATGTTTCGGTGATAACCAGTGAATAATCATCGAAATATGTGCGGGAAATTCAGAGAGAATCTCCGTTTTTACCCAGGCTTCCAGTTTATAAGGGTCAACTTTGTTGCTCTCAATTAACAGGCGATTCACTACCACGCTAACCACAAATGAAAAACGATCAGCCAGGGCATATTTTTCACTGGAGAAATACCAGCGATAGCGCCATGCTTCTGTCTCGGGCGGAAAATTATCCCGTGACTCTTGGTTGCGTTTAATTAATATCTTGCCTTGAATACGATCAAATTTAATGACACGTGCTTTGAGTTCATATTCGGGTTTCGGTTCAGCTTGAACTGTACGGGCTAATGTTTTTTGGGATGGTCCAGATGGCGTAATGATATATTTCAGGGTGATTTCGTCATTTTCTTCAATCATGGCCGGGAAGGGGCTTTGGGCGCTGGAGGTGATCCAACGTTGATCGTCGGTAGCATTTTGATATGTGGCATCGGCATAAACCAGTTGATAATCCATATCTTCCAACCACACTGGGCTGTTTTGCCAGAACAATTTGTTTTGCTCAAATGCCTCCAGTATTCTTTCCAGATTGTGCTTTAGACCCGAGCTATTGCGTGTGTTAAGGGAGAATGTCTCTCCTGACACTTCAGTGATCATCTGGCCCCGCAAGGTAAATTCTCTATCATTGTCAGTGATGATCAGGTTAATGACCTGCCCTTGCAATAAGCGGCCTGCTGTCCCTTTTTGGGTGATTCTTAATTGATCATCTTCAACCACCAGAGAATCAGGCTTTTGCTTAGTATTAAATTGGATATCGGGTTTTGCCGGTAGTAATTGGCGATGTTCAATTAAATAGAATGGCAAATTAGCCAGATCAGGCGTGTCACTGAAACATTCCCCGCCTAAACCTAACCGGGCAGCAATCCGTTTTTGTAGTGCCGATATTTTATCAATCCGAATATTATTACGTTGATAGGTCAGTTCCGGTTGTTGGGCTAAATAACCGCGTTGGGTATCCAGAAAATCCTGAAAATCGAGGGTAAGTGGTCTGGCGGCAAGTTGAGCGCCAAAATAACCCAATAGATGATCTAAGATTTCCAGTTCTTTTATATAGTTGGACCTCTGAATGTCATCATTAATATAGATTTGTGAATCGTAGTTTAGTTTTGCGGTTAAGTCAGAGGTGATCTGTTGATGCACGTTGTAATTGACCGTACCCGCTTTAAAAGGCCATTGCACACCATATACGGTTTCCCCCCGTTGTTTAAAAGCCAGGAGTTTCGGTAAGAGGGCAAGTTCAGCGCAGCCGTTAGCCAGCATTTGTTCAAAAGGGAGCATAAATTGGTGCAGTTGTACTTGCTGTGGCGTAGGTTTTTTGGCCTGTAATCCATAGCAGGCGGGTAATTTATTACTCACCGGGTAGTAATCCAGAACTTTACGATGTTTACCCCAATCCAGTAATTCCGGCTGTGTATCGATCAGCGGCTCTGCAATAAGCTTTTCCTTGATATCTTGTTTAGAAACAACAATTTTAACGCCGCCTTTGGCGGTAATAGTCAGTGGGCTATCTGGTGAGGTAATTAATGCCAGTGGATCGTTACCCCATAATCTCGGGTAATATCCCTGAGCAATCTCCCAGGACCAATTATCATCCGGCAATGGCGTAATGGTTTTGTCGGGATGAGCTAATGCTAGCCGGGTGACACTCTGAATACCGTTAATCGCTAATAGTCGGTTAACCAGATGGCTGAGATTTAATACCGTAGTGCCAGTGTAATTTTTGGCTTGAGATAATGTCGGTATCCAGCCGTGATGTAAATAAGGGCCGGAGAATATCTTTTCATTACTGTAGCCCAGATCTTTCATGGCTTGAGTGGTATAGCGCACGGGCTTTTCCAGCACCATCTGTTCCGCCGCCCTATAAACTTGAGCGAAGATATCAGGAATATCGATGACGTTATCATTAAGTTCAATATCAATCTGCAAGAGGAAATTGATGGGTTGCAGCCAGATAATTTTGCTGACGGATTCCCCCAAGTTACGGTTATTTTTTAGGAAATCGTTGAGCTTCTGCTGAGCCAGCTTATTATCAGCCTGAGTTTCCTGACCAGGCAGTAAATAAAGCCAATAATTTCCTCTCAAGGTTAATTTGCCGTCGGTGCCCAAATCGTTAAAGGTATATTTACGTTCCTGTTTGTTATACCAATATTTATAGCGTTGTTCTTCAGGTTCACGGATCAGTTGGACATCATTAAAGAAAAAATAACCGTTGTTTGTCTCATTAACTGTGTCGTTGCTATGTAAATCCAATAAAGCCCGGCGATAATCCTCCGCCGTGATCGGGCCACAGGTCAGTGTTTGTTGTGGGCCGAACTCCTGAGGGAAAATACCGTCGCCGGGTATCTGTTCCGCAGGTTTGGGGGTTAGAAGATCTTTCAGCGGTAATGAATGACGGTAAGCCAGATCAGATGCACCATAACAACAGGCTTCCAATAAAGTGATACCGGGATCATTTTCACTGGTATTGCTCCAGCATTGGCCGGATTGCTGCTCAATGACTGTTTTGGCCTGAGTGAGTAAAGCATCGAAGGTAATATCATCTTTGACGATGGGAAACAGGGCATCCTGATGACTCATGAGTTAACTCCTTGGTTTAAGGGCTGCCTCTCTGACCAGACCAAAATCAGCACTTCATCATCGGCAGCTTCGATACTTTCACCTATGGCACCGGTGGTCCGGTTAGCAATGGTTATCCTTAAATGGGTGACACGTTCCACCAGAGGCGATTGTTGGATGTTGGCTAACAGTTGGTAGTAGTCAATACGGTTACCGGTTGTCACGCCGATAGTCGGATTCTCGCCCCACGGCATATATTTTCGGCTTAATTGCTGTTGTAGCTGATGATGGCCGTAGTCGGGGTTAATCCCTGAGATAAAGGTCACTTGGTAGTCCACATTAACGTCAACGTAGGTGGGGTTATTAATTTCAATCGTTGCCCAGGGACTGCTAAGTTGTTTGATCCATTCGACCATCTCTGCCAGCCGGGCAGGGTTTAATTTGGGTCGTAGTACATCATCGTTATCTTTGTAACGGCTGTTAGGGATCACAATCAGTCGTTGTATTTCTGGTGCCGGGATTTTGGTTAATTCATTGGCAGAAGGATATTTGACGTCAAACAGGCTGACAAATTGCTCTTTTAATAAGGTGACAATGTTGCCCCAACTCAGTACCCGATTACGGTGAGATAACCGGGCGGGCAGACGTGTCAGGAAAGCTTGCTCGGTTTCTGGCGGGCGACCGTTCCAGGAGGCCCAAGGTTGGGTGACGTTGCTGATTGCGACTAATGTGCTGGTTGGCTGTTTAATGCTGCCAGCGGCCAATCCGTTGATAAAATGAGCTTGTTCAATGGTTTGGGCATTTACTAAAGTCGCTGTCGTGGCGTTATATAGCGGACTTTTAATGCTGGGGTAATCCTGAGGATCGGTCTGAGCCGTTATCTCAGCTTTTAGCCAGTAGCGTCCCGGCGGCATCAGAGGGGCCTGATTTGCCGCATCTTGGGGTAATAAGGTACGCCAGATACCCCGGTCAAACAGGTTATGGGTTTGGTCGTCAACTAATTCATCTAATTTGTTCCAGCTATTGCTGTTGTTGAGATAAAACCAAGATAAAGCGAGGGCTTGAATCCCTGCTAATTGCCAATATAAGGATAGAGTTTGTCCCGGTGATACGCCTGTAAAGCCTAAATAGAAGGCTTCATGGGTGAGTGTCGGCATTTTTGCTGTTGCCTCGGCTCGGCCAAAAGGGGTCAGAGGATAAACAGTGAATTGCTCAGGTTTGGCTTTAGCGTTGAACTGTACCTGCAATGCACTGATTTGCGGGGTATAGGGGACATTTTTATCCGTGGGATTTTGCCAGTATTGGGCGTGCATAAAATCCTGTTCAGCCAACTCTATGCGCACGGATGCCGGCCATTCGTTGGGGGATGGGCTGTCTGCAAGGGGATAATTCATCACTGGTAAAGTCAATGTCAGGCTTTGTCCTTGTGGGGTGCCTGTTCCACCAAATAATGACTGAGATTTAGCGTTATTGAGAGCGTCTCTCTTTTGAGATGTGACTAAGTAACCTTGTACTTTGAACACCCCATTACTGGCAGGCTTCGGATTATATTTGCCATACCATGTTGAAAAACTGCTTGTCGGTAAGCCAACCCATTGAGGCGTAATCGTCAATGTTGCGTTTTCAGAGCCATACCATTCCGGGGCAACCAGATTAAAACCGGAACCCAGCGACGGGGATTGACCAAACGGGAAGCTGGCGATATCCGTCTGTTCAATACCGTTGTCAGAGGCATAGCGCACACTGCGGTTGCCATTAATACTGACTTCGATGCCTGTAATCTCCGGCAGAATAGGGCCTTGAGTGGTACCCAGTTTTAATGCCGGTACATTAAACGCCATATTATCCAGGGCATCAGGGGCAGTGACAGCGGCATCACTGGATGATAATCCAAGCTCCATCGTGGTTTTGTCGATAGATTTTACTGACAAGCAGAGCCAATGATCTCCTGCGCTGATTGTCGCGGTGATGTGATCAGCATTACCCGTCCATGCGCTTGCCAGAGTCATTTTAATCCGGCGTTCTCCTGCCGACATGGCAAACAAGGGGCAGGTAATCAGGTAACCGGACAGCACCGGAACATCATTGGCCGTTGGGCTAAAAAGCCGAATACCGTTTTCGGGTAATGCCAAATTATCTGAGCGGTTCAGTGGGGTTGCTGATTGCCAGCCATCTTTATCTTTTCGGTACCAATATAGGTCGGTCAGTTCCCCTTGGTTCGCCAGTAAATCTGTATCTGATGCATAGTGTAACGGATTGCCGGCGCTGTCTTGCCCGGCGTCAAACAGTGTGCCTTGGGCTATCAGCGATTCTGTGCTGTCAGGATTGAGGGTAATTCCTAGCGCAACCTGATCCGCTTGGGCTTTTTTAGGTTTCAGCCCTAATAATTCCCGGTAATAAAGATCACGGTGCCGGGCCGGAAAGGTATTTAATAATCGGTTGGTTGTTTCTAATAACGTTAAGAAAGCCAAAACAAAAGCTTGATGGGCAGGTAATCGGCCATCGGCTTTATTTACATTTTGGTAAATATCCGCTAATTGTTGCGGATTATTTGCTTGAATAAAGTAAAAACTGTCCCAGAACTGTTTTTTCTCTTGATCGAAAGGGATTTTTTTAGCGTATTCTTGTAGCCAGTTTAAAATATCCAGCGTACTTCTTTCATCAAGTTTAAATGCAGTATCCGGCACAATAGCAGAGAGTTTATTTTCTAACTCGGCCTGTCCCATATTTTTACCACCTGTTATGTAAAATAAAGTTAAAGAGATTATTTATCCGGCAGTGACTGCATATTGACTGGCAATAAACCGGCCTTTCCCCATACTGGGGACCGTTACATCCGGGCCACTGGATGGATTATTAGCGGGTTGGGTTGGGGTAAATCGGGCGATAAATTGTTGCCCGACAACAATTACCGTGGCCGGGCTGCGGCAAAAGTTGACTTGTTGGCTGGCATTTAATTGAGCAATGGTGACCATCCCCATGCCGGGCACTGGATGGCTGGGAGTAATATATTGCGCCTGAAATTGCACCTTTTTTTCATCACCGATCATAACGATCTTTTTGCCTTGGATTTGGGCGTGTCCGCTACCGCGGATGGTTGCTGGCCCCAGAATGGTGACTTGCCGGTTGCCAAATAATGGTTCGAACAGCAAGAAATCGCCATCTACCACCAGTTGTTTGCTCATAAACTCACCTGTACCCGGCCTTCATTCACTTCGAGGACGCCTTCAATTTGCTGGCTGATTTCGCTGCCTCTCAGCGTGTAGGTGACCTGAATATGCAGGGTATTGGGCAGGTCGGTTCTCTGGTTCACTTGGATTTCGCTGATATCGGCGCGGGGTTCATAACGTAATACCCGTTCTTCAATCCGGGTTTGAATTTCTGCCATCATTTCGTCACGAATATTGGCAAACAGATAATCATTCAGGCCGCAACCATAATTCTCACGCATAATTCGTTCACCGGGTTCGGTGAGAAAAAGAATTTTCATATTTTGGCGAACGTTTTCGGCCCCTTCCGCCATGGTGACGCCCGTGGGTATTTCAGAATGAGTGCTATCTTTATACGTACTATCTTTAATAGAAAATTGCAGCGGAAAGGCCCAACCCCGACCATAAATATCGGCTAATACTTTTTCGGCTAGTGCTTTATTTGTCATTTTATTACCTTATTATTGGGTTAAGTTAATCTTCGCACCTTTAATATCTACGCCGGATTTACCGGAGGCGGACAGCGATTTTTGCGCCTCTATTTTAATTTCCTGAGCATGGGTAATAAGATTCTTAGCAGAATTAAGCGTAATATCTTTATCCTGTTGCAGAGATAAGGTGTTTTTTCCGCTATTTAAGGTGAGGGTTTTATCTTTATGGTTAAATGTTAATGCCTGCTGATTTTCCCCTTGTTTAATCACTAAGGTTTTCTCCGGGTTTTTTTCACTCGGTTCTAACGGCGCTTTGTTTTTAGGATTGTGCATCGAGCCTAATATCACTGGAAAGCGCGGATCACCGTCAAAGAAGCCGATAATCACTTCATCTCCCGGTTCAGGGTAGAAGCAGAAACCGCTTTCGTGGCTGGCGTAAGGCTTACCCAGCCGGGCAAAAAGAGTGCCGTTGGTGAAGTTTAACGCGGGGATTTTGACCGGAATACGACCCAATGATTGGCTATCCCGCTGGTATTTTTCCACGATCCCGACATGCAGCTCTTTAACCGGTGGTACAACTTGCTCTGTTTCCGGTAATAGCCCCAGCGTTAGCCGGGTACGCCAGCCTTGCCGTTGATTGAGGGTGTGACTGACACCGGTGATAATCGCCTGACCATCCATCCCCTGACCAAAGCCGCTTAACGCCAGCACATCCCCCGTTTGATAACGGTTATCACCTTCGACTTCAAAATTACCGGAGACATTATGACTTCGGCGGTTATTCAGGATACCTTGAGCAAGCTGTTTGGCCTGTTCATTGTCCAATGGATAGCTGAAAGCCCATTGCCATGCTTGGTGGGTCAATGATGTCAGACTATCTGTGGCAAGTTGATTGCGACCCAGACCGCTGCTTTTTGCCTGATGGGCTGGAGATAGTTTTTGTTGGGCGATATCCCAGGATTGCACACTCACGGTTTTGGGGCTGCGTTGGTTATCCCATTGCAGATTCGCTTCAAATAACACCGCATCCTGAGGGTTGGCTCGTTGATGGAGAGTATGCACGGTTGACCGGTTCAGGGATTCCGGGGTGACCAGCGTCACGTTATCGTTGCCGGGCAATAACCAAGTATGGGTCGCGAACAGCCGATTTTTTAGAAACGTCCAGTCATTACAGCGGAATTGCACCATTTGTTCATGCACCGTTTTAAGCTGAGGCGCTGGTTTTATCGTGACAGGGATACCGGCCTGACTGAATAGTTTTTTGAGAATTGCCTCATCACTTTGTTTGTTGAACAGTTGCGAGTGGAAGTTGTGAGTTAATTTTTGTAACGAGTGTTTAGCGGTTAGGGTAATGAGGTTGTCCTGACCTTTAAGCCCCAATGTTTGCCGCACGATGATCCCTTTAAACACCACAGTTTTTTCGATCTGCACGCTAAGCTCATGATTCGGACGGCAGCTTACCAGTTCAGCTTGCGCTTTGGCGTCAAAAATATGGCGGGCATCACCGGCGATCCCCAGCGTGATGTTAGCCGAGGGGATGCCATTGATTTGATGGTGAATTGTCAGAGTGATAACCGTAAATTGACTGAGGGCTTTACCCCCTATTTTGATGGTTATTGCGGGTATCTTCATGCTTCCCCCTGCGCTTGCAGTGTTTGCCCGGGGGTGAAGTCATCAAGATTATCCAAATTGTTTTGCCAGGCCAGCGAGAGATAATCGATTCCACCCGCCAGAGAAGCGCCGGCACCTAAGGCGATCAACGGCAGGGAGAGCATATCGGTTACATTGATTGCGGTGACGGGTGGTGATTTTAACTGTTGCTCGGTGGCTTGAATCACAAAGCTTTCATCTGCCACTAGGGATAAGGTCGCGCTGGCCCGCAATGGCGTGGCATCCCGGTCAAACAGGGTGTAACTGATGCTAAGGCCACTGGCACGGCAAGCAAAATAGCCTTTGTTTTCCCAACGCATTTTGCCCCATTTAATTTTAAGAAAGTGGGGAACGTTGGTACTGGCATCCACGGCACACAGGGCTTTCAAAATTGCCAGCTGCGTTTCTACTGCGGTGTTGTTGCCGGGCATGGTGGCATCAAATAACAGAACTAATGACAGACCCGCCGGTTGGGATAATACATAGCGGCTGCTTTGACTGGCACTGTTAATACTTTCATCCTGCTGATAACGGGTTTGGTAGTCGAGCTGGATGGCATCGGGGTTATACATGGCTTGCAAACTGCCTACCGAGATTTTCCCCTCGCGGTCCTTGAAAGCGGTGAGGGTGAGTTTGGACAGGCTGCGTTCAATTAAGCTCATAATGGCCTCCTGTTTCACGCAAGGTATCTAACACGGCTTGTTTCACCTTTTCAATCAGTTGGGCGTTATCCAGCGCTTCCTGCGCCAGTGTGCGTGGCGCGCTGGAGTGACTGGCTGAATCGGTCACTTTAGCCTGAATAATCAGCTCCTTAATTTCTACGGTCATGCTTTCACTCCTAACCAGCGCATATCCTGATAACGTAACTCCAAGGTATTGACTAGCACCGTATTGCTATTGGCATCAAAATCCCCGGTAGACCAATGAACTGGCAGCGCATTACTTAATGTCCAGCTTGCTACGGGAACTGAATGTTCATTCAGTAGAATGATAACCACATCGGCATACACGGCTTTCTCACCACGCAGGACGCGGTCAAACGTCAGAGTGAGTGGCGTAACGGTCATCACGCCGCGCTCCAGTACCAGACTGCCATGCTGGATCTTCTCGGCCAGCCAGGTATTTCTGGCGTTTTCTCCCCCCTGACTATGTTGGCTAGTTTGCAACTCACGGCTGAGGCCAGATATCCGTTGAAAGGCAATGTCGAGAGGGCTGGGGATATTGTTAAACAGAAAACTGGCGATAAAACGGTGTGATACCGACGGGGTGTATAAATTGTTCATATTTTGCCCCTGTTTAATGGCTGATCCCGGTGCGGGTATCAAATGTCAGATTCAGCTCGATAAATTCCGCCGGAATTAACAGTGCCAGCCTGATCTTCATGATCATTTTCCCGGCCCGTAGATCTGCTTCACTCATCGACTCGTCAATCCCCAGTAACACCTCAAATGCCTGATCTTCCTGCGTACCGCGCAGTCCGCCGTTTAGCCATAACTGACGTAACCAGTTGTAAGCCTGACCTTTAAACTTCATCCAGGTGATGGCGTTATTGGGTTCAAACACAAAGGCCCGGCCCAGTTGAGTCATATGGGCTTCGATATAAGAAACCAGACGGCGCGTCTGGATATAGCGCCAGGGAGAACCGGGGGTATTGTCCAGCGTGCGACATCCCCAGATCCTTGTCCCTTTGCCGGGGAAGCTGCGAACCAGATTTAACGAAGTGCCGTTCTGATTAAACAGGTCATCAGCTTCAATATAAGAGCGTATCGGGTTGATGACTTTGGCTAACGCAATGTTCGCGGGGGCATGCCAGACGACCATTTGGTTATCGTTACGTTGGATGACGGCGGCCACTGCCGCAGTAGGTGAAAGTACAACAGGCTGATTTTGTTCCTGATAAGCACTGTTCAGCCTTGGCCAGTATACCGCGCCCCATTGCCGATCACTGGAAGAGAACTGGGCTAAACATTCAGCGGCCAGTGCGGGATCATCGGGGGCATCCAGCAATCCCATGATGCCGCGTCGGCTGTTGCAAAGGTTGAGTACGGATTGCCAAAACTGTTGCCAGAATAGAATCTTATCGTGTTGATCGATTTCTGAATCGGGAGCATCCATCTGATTCAGATAAACAATATCGGGAACCACAATCAGCGTGATAGCACTCTGTGCCGAAATCGCTTGTTTAACCCAATCTTGTTGTAGGGTGGTGGTTAATGATTGAAAATTGTCTCGGGGTTCATCAGACCCTAGCGACAGCACATAGGCTTGTTGACCCCCGTTTTCAAAAAAGTGGCGCACGGAATAGTACATTAATCCTGATTCACCAAATGACAGGGTAAAATCGGTCAGGTTGTGGAGCTTGACGGCGGTTTTGTCACTAATACGATTGTTTTTAGCATGATTATTTTTAGCCGGTTGGGTATAGCCGATAAAAACCGGTACACCGATAAATGCCTCATCTTGATGCTGGGATATCAGGTTCTCCGTGATGGTGACGCCGGGCTGTTTTATTTCCATTCTCGGTTCCTCACTAGAACAGGCGCGGCGAACCGCGCCCCATACGGTTACGGTGTTACATTTTGCGAAAATTGCAGAATAATAAATTCAGCCGGACGGACCGCTGCCATGCCAACTTTCACCACCATTTTGCCTTGCTTAATATCGTCGGCGGACATGGTGACACCTTGACCAATCTGGACAAAATAGGCTTCCTGTGGGCTGTTACCGGCCAGTGCCCCTTGCTGCCAGAGTTGATGGAGATAGTTATCAATCGCTGAGCGGACGCGTTCCCAAGTGGGCTGGCTGTTGGGTTCAAACACGGCAAATTGCATGGCTTGCTTGATATCCCGTTCTGCCGCATTAAATAAACGCCGAACCGGAATGTAGCGCCAGTTATCATCATCTTGCAGAGTACGCGCACCCCAGACGACAAAACCTTTGTTACTGAAATAACGGATCGCATTGATACCATTTTGATTCATGGTACCTTGCTCATCTTCCGTGAGCCGTTCGGCTACATCACTAATCCCACTCAGCGCAACATTAGCGGGTGCTTTCCAGACACCGCGACTGGCATCGGTGGCGCAGTAGACACCGGCTATCACTGCACTGGCGGGAATCGTTTTACTTATGTTCTGTATTGCAGTCACCGCTTGCTGATAGACATCGGGATTTTTCTCTTTGAGCTGTACCAGATTAGTCACTTTGTCTGGGGTTGTATTGGCATCTTTATAGCCTGAAACAGCGACGAGAGCCTCTTCCGTTTGCATCAGCTGTGAGACTTTCACGGCGGGATAATACGCTGCAGTTTGTGAGGGGACATTAGCGCTGATAGCGGTTGCTTTATCTTGGTTATCGGCGATAAGAAAATAGCCGTTATTTAATAATGAAGGGGTCAGGTTGTTATATATCTGGCTCTGATAATCAGCATCCTGTTCAGGACAGACAATTAACGTGATTTCTAAAGCCTGCTCAATCAACGCCGGGATTAATGCCAGCGTATTAGCCTTGCTGGTATCAGCAATTGGCAGGATATAACAAGGTCCGCCGCCATTCTGGAAATAAAGTTTTAAAGCATCACTGCTTATTGTGTAGATATCGACGGCGACCTGATAAGTGTATCCGGGGGGAGTTTCATCTGCATTGGGCGTTGTAGCCTGTGTCGTGGCGGCAACTTCTGTATCGTTTTTAACTCCTTCGTTGTTTTTGACTGATACATCGTCTTCGACTGTTTGAGGTTTTTCAGGAGGAGTCGGTTCGGGTTTGGGAGGCGTGGGTTCGGTTGATGTGATTGCTATTGATCTAACACAACCTACGTTAAATAGGTTAGTAAAATCCAACCAGCTACTCACGCGTGTTATTTCAGGTGTCGCGCTGGTTTTTTTCGGTAAGAAACGCCCAATAAAAACGGGTATTGCGGTATTTCCCTGGCTAACAGAAAGTGCCAGTGAGGCGTCTTCTTCAATATAGACGCCAGGATAAGTTGGTGTTGTTGACATAGTTGGTATAGCTGGCATATTTCCTCCGGTTATTGAGCGATATTCTGCGTAAGCTGCAAGATAATAAACTCGGCTGGACGAACCGCCGCCAGACCCACTTTGACAATCATTTTGCCCTGCTTAATATCGTCATCAGTCATGGTGACGTCTTTACCAATTTGAACAAAATAAGCCTGCTCAGCTTTGCTGCCCATCAAGCCGCCTTGCTGCCAGAGGGTGTGAAGATAGTTATCGATAGCACGGTGGACCGCTTTCCAAGTGGGTTGGCTATTGGGTTCGAAGACCGCGAAACTCATGGCATTTTTAATATCCCGTTCTGCGCTATTAAACAGGCGGCGAACCGGGATATAACGCCAATGATCATTGTCCTCAAGTGTGCGAGCACCCCAGACCAGCGTACCGCTCTTAGGAAAAGTGCGGATCATATTCAGCGCTTTACCTTGGTTATATTTCCCTTGCAGGTCGTCAGTCATCGGATATTTAGGTTGCAATCCGCCTTGCACAGCGACATTTGCTGGTGCTTGCCAAACGCCCCGGTTGTTATCGACACGGGCATAAATACCGGCCATGACGGCGCTGGGTGGAATATCAATGGTGGCTTTATTTTCTCCCCATTCAGCGGTCAGCCAGGGATAATAAACTGCGCCATAGGCTGTAGCGGAATAGGGTTTAAGCACGTCATCGGGTTTTTGGTCTGAGGTTATTTGAGCGATTGGACCATCAAAAATGGCGAATAATCCTTTGCCAGATTTGCAAAGGGCGTCTGCGGCAGTCATGATTTCTTCTCCGGCAGCAACTAGCAATGTCACATCATCGAGTTTTGGCACATGTTTTTCTAACTCTGCGGTTTTAACCAGATAGCCATATCCACCGCCATTAATAAAATAAGCGCGTAGTGCGATATCAAGCTTATCGGTGGCCGTAAATTGCCCCCCTTTGAGCGACAAATATTCCAGCCAGCTATTAACACGAATATAAGAATCATCGGTTATTAATGAATTGTCTTTTGCGACGGCAAAGACAGGCACTGCTGTTGCACCGGACTGAACAGAGAGTGCGGGTGAGGCGTCCTCTTCGATATAAACGCCGGGATAGGTTGGTACCGTTGGCATGTTGCCTCCAATTATTGTGCAATATTCTGAGTAGACAGCTTGATATACCCGATGGATTTCAAAAAGATAACGGGTATAAATGAGTCTTAAGCCGCTTGAATGGTGACTCGATCTGCGGTCAGGGTAATTTCCTGCACGGCAACTTCGTTGCTGGTGGCATCAAAAGAAGGGGAAGTTAATGAGGTTGGGAAGGCATTTGCCACGCTCCAGGTCATTAAAATTTCAGTGCCGGCTTCGTTGGTTAAACTAATTGAAATATCTTTTTTCTCCACCTGATTAAGCTGAATAGAGTTAATCCAGTCAAAAAGTTTAGTATCGCCAGAGAATACCCCTTTACGCAGCGAGATATTAATCGCCTGGCGTTGACCGGGCATTTTATAGTAATTGCCGGTACCGTCTTTGTATTCTATGACATCATGAGAAATATCGAGGCCAGAAACGCTGTTAAAAGGGATTTGCTCATCAGCGATCGAGACAACAAATCGGTAAGTAGGAATGGGATATTCAACAGCAATTTGTTCTGGAGTTGTAGACATGATTTTTTCCTTGATTGTTTACATTTTGAATATAAGAAAAACGGCTATTACTTTGTTTTTCTTAGTACCTAACGATTGGGTATAGCTACCGCAATAACCTGATGTATAGCGGTTATTTTCATATTCATCTTTCAAGTTGCGGCTTTGTTGGCTGCTTGCACCTGCAAATTGAAATCTATTGGGTATGGGACCTATTCCCCCTCATTACAAAAAGGCCAAATGAAATAACCTTAGTGAGTCAGGTGGTTATTTGACGATTATTTAAATTACTTCGGTGTAAAAAGAGCGGTGTAATTATAGGCATTGAGCTTGTAAATGGGAGTGTTAATTAATAATAAGGGTAATTATTAATTGATATGGCCGGTTTTGATAATTTTATGTGTCTACATATCTTAATTGATTTTTATATTAATTGGAGGAAATGAGTTTGTTTATAATTTTTTGGTGAACTAATGATTATGAAAAATATAATCATAAAATAATCATCATGGAAATAATTTAAAGAGATTATTAAATTACAAGGGAAATGGTTTTATTCTGCTATTGAAGATAGATTGGTTTTAAAAATCAATTATCGTGGGGAATAACGGGAGCTATGTTCTCAAATACAGCTCCCGGTTTTTCTATATATATAATGGCATACTATTTAATGTCTGTAATATGTCTCCTATTATACCCAGAAACTTTCATATCTTTGGAGGTAAAGGTATTGGCTTCAATTGAAGGCTTACTGAATGGCAACCAACTAGATTCAGTTTTTATATTTATGATATTAGGGGCTGCGGCTATTTTCTGATAGTGAAGTTGCCACTGTTTTTTCTCTGGGTTAAATTTTAAAAAGGCAAAACCATAGGTATTTTCCATCACTTTGCCATCGGCCTCGTGATATCCATAATCGCGGAATTCCATTGCCGACATCATACCCATTCCGTGATCAATATTCTGGTTATTATATTCAACGTCTTCTTGACCACCTTGTACGTGCCGAACCCGGAGAATATCTTTATTCATTTTATCGACCACAAATGAACATCCACTGAATCCTGGGGTAAATACATATTGTGGATGGCGACTGAGATCGGGTTGGGCCGGGATATCAACATATCCTCCTTGTGGTGCCCAATAAGCTAAAATAGACATGTCTTGATCCGGCATTTCTTCTTGCCAGGTATCGACGATTTTTAATGCATTGAATGGCAGAGTTTCATCCGATGGTTTAATTTGTAGTGCCTTGAATACCAAATTTCCTCCTCCTTCTTTGTTATTTAAAATATTTCTTACGCCTTCTGACATTTTTATTTTTTGCGGATTAATTAAATCGGTAATAATCGGTTGTGAAGTCAGTGCGCTTTCGCTTAATATATCAGACATTGCTATGGGGCTGGTGCTATATTGTCTTTGTTGCGCGGGGGATGGAATAAAAGGTTGTGCATCTTTTATATTTCTTTCATCTCCTATTCTTAGTTTTCTCTTTGGCGGTAAATCCAATCCTAACCCCAATGTGCAGCTATTCATATTATATTGGTTAGGATGTATTGCGCCTTTTTCCGCTCTGTTTTCTGAGTGATTAACTTTTTCACTGTATTTGTTGTTTAGCATATTATTACCTCTGATAATATACCCAATAGATTTCAAATTGCAGCGTGGCGGCAAGTGAACGCAGCCAACGAAGCAGCAACTTGAAAGATGACGGGTATATTTACTTTTAAATTTTATTCCATTTGTTCACATTAACATTCCCTGGGATTTTGATTTCGAGACTATTGCCAAATTCATTGTCTATGCTTTTTAAAATTGTTTTCGCATCTAAACGCCCTAATTGAACTGAACTTATGCCAGATCGTTTTAATAATAATGATTTTAAATCAGACAGTTTTCCTTTTACAGCAGGGGCTTGTGAAAGATTTTTTTCGTGAAGTAAATCAGGAGAAGCAAAGAATTCAGCTTGATCTAAGCCAAGTTCTTTAAGTTCTTCTGAATCTTCTATATTAATTTCTGCAAAATGAGTTGTATTAGATAAGAACTTTCTATTGGATACTTCTCCATCTATTGCTAGCAAGTAGAAAGTAAATGCCGTATTTCCTAAACGGTTCCAATCATCTTCATTGGTGTTACTTCCTTGAGTGCGATTTAATGTTTTTATTCCCTTATTTACCAAATTAAAGTTTGAGCTAATCTCATCAAATGTAGGTTTTTCTTGCCCATTGCCAGCAGTATAATGTCTCAATGTGAATGTCTTGTCTTTTACTTTAGCTAAATAATCATCTTTCGCTTTTTCAGAAGAAAATTTTATTTCATTATTGGTTATTTTATTCATTATGTCGAAAGGTAATTCTCTGTCATAAGGATCAAATTTACTTTTAAATTGGTTGAAAATATCTTCAGCTTTGACTTTTCCATTTAGATTATTACGGGTATTCGGTGTTGCTGAACTTTCTTTTTTTACCTCCAAATCTGGTGTATGTTCCTGTAATTTCTTTTTATCATCATCATTCTTTAGTTTAGTTTCCGGCTTTCTGGTGTACTGTTGATTTGGGGTGGTTTGTGCATTTAAGTCTTTTCCATCTCCTCTATTTTTAGGTGTATTTAATTCAAGATGCTCAGTTTGTTTATGACTGTTTGATCTTGCAGGAGAAACAATAGCTTGATCTTTTTGGGTATTAAGTTCAAACTTTTTTATAAGGCTATTTATTGGCATGATATTACCACCTGTATATCTTGTATGAATTTTGAATCGCAAATAATATATGGATTGTTAACGTGGAAAAATCAAATAAATAATTATTTGTTAGGTGAGTGATTGTTCGTTGTATTAATATAGGTTTTATTTTTAACTCCAATTAACCTGTCAGAATTTTCTTTAGAAACAATAATATCAAAACCATTTATCTTAATGATAATCTCTTGACTGTTTTTCCATTTTTTAAGTGTATCTTTTATTTGTGTTAAATAAGCTGTGTTGGTCATACCGGAAACTTCAACAATAATGCTGTTATTTTCTTGATTTTGGTTATTTGCTGTGTCGGGTTCTGTTACCAAATTAATTTTAGCCAAAGCAAGACGAGCATCTTCTGTACCACCTAAATCGGCACATAATTTATCTACCAGAGCTTGGTTGATTTGTGAATTATTTAGGTTGGGTTTCTGATTTACAGACGCGGAAATTTGGTTAATTGGGGTAATATTGTCTTTAATATTTTGCAGTTTCATGGGTACGGTAATTGAATACATTAGAGAGAGGCGAGGGCGATTACCGAGAGCTTGCCAGAAATTACCCAAGCTATTTAAATTCTCCTGTTGGGGAATAATTCGGGTATAGGCACCGGGAATGCCGGCTAATTGACGGTTGTTAATTAATGCATTTAAAATCCGGGTCATCACTTGTGCCGCTTGATTATTGGGGCGGCTATCCGGGCTGGAGCTATCACTAGAGGGTTTATTCGCATCCCAATAAGTAATTAAATAGTGACAATTGATATTGACCCATCCCGGTAATAATGTGCTGGTTGCTGGGTTATAACGTCTTGGTTCGGCGGAACGTAATTGTAAATCTTCATTGATGTCATAAAGAAATACACTGACCGTCGGTTCCGATTGAATGGAATTAATTTCGGGTAGATCGAAGCGGATATCAATTTTATTGCCATTGGTATTTAAATACTGGGATAAAACAGTATTTAATGCATTATTTACTTCAATAATCGCGTTGTTAGAAGCAATGAGGGTTGTCATATTTATGTTTATCCTATTGAGTATTTAAAAAACCAATCGGCCAGTTTTATTTAATTCGAGTGTAACGGCTCGATTGATATGTTTATTTTCGATTTGGTCACAGTGGTCATTTTTCGCTAACATTGAGGCTAATAGCGCAATATTTCTGATATTAGCCCCGGTTAAATCAGCGCGTTTAGCCAGATGGCTAAAATCAATGGTATCGGATAATGTAATCTGTTCTGGCCAAATGACTTGCCACATTTTTTTACGTAACATTTCATCGGGATAAGCAAAACGGGTAATAAAGGTAAAACGGCGATTAAAGGCGCTGTCTAAATGGCTACGATTATTGGTGGCTAAGATCACTAATCCCGGATAATTTTCCAATCGTTGTAATAAGTAAGAAACTTCAATATTGGCATGTCTGTCTTGAGCATCTTTGGTTTCGCTACGCTTGCCAAATAGCGCATCCGCTTCATCGAAAAATAGCACGCCGGAATCTGCTTCGGCCAGATCGAAAATACGGGAGATATTTTTTTCCGTTTCGCCAATATATTTATTCACCACGGTAGAGAGATCGACTTTAATCAAATCAACGCCAAGATGACCAGCGATTACTTCTGCGGCCATGGTTTTGCCGGTCCCGGATTCTCCGTAAAATAGCGCACTAATACCGGTACCATAACCGATTTTTTCCTGAAAGCCAGTAGCTAGAATCTGGTCACGGTAATGAATGGTGGCAATAATTTCTCTTAATTGTTGCGCTAATGCGTCTGAAATAACTAAATCATTAAGGCTGCGTTTGGGGGTTATTCGTTGCGCTAATTTACCGAAATTCTGTTGAGCGCGGAAACTTAATGCTGTACGCAGATCGGTTTCTTCCAATTGACCTTCCGGTTGTCGGAGTATTTGGTATTGATGTGCTTCTTGAAGGATTTGCGGTAATGTTTCTGCGGTAAATGAAAAACGTTGACATAATTGAGGGATATTTATTTTCTGGATTATCTTATCTGGTAAACTGGCTTCCAGCATGGTTTTTTTATCTGCCAGCGTCAGAGCTGGCATATTAATTTGCACTATTGGTAAATGTTTAATCCACATTAATGAATCTTGTGGTTCTGCCAGACAAACCACGCGTAATTTTGCTTGGTTCAATAACGTGGAGAATTCCCTGTGTAATATTTTCTTTTCATCTTTAAGCAAAGAAAAATTGCGAATTAATAAGCAGGCATCATGTAATCGTGCTTCCCGGACTGCATCTATCAGCAAGTTAGGGTTATTTTCTTCCGGTAGTTGAGCTAAGTCTAGCGTTAAGGTACTGATATCATGAAGAGCCATCATATTGCTTACCGCTAATTCTCTGGCGCTATCTTGTTTTCCTCTGAGTATTACCAGCGGGCGAACTTCATCGGTTTTATTTAATAATATCTTTTCTAGTGAAGGGTAAAGGGATTGTGGATACCAACCGCGTGAGGCAGAAGCATGCCAATAAGCACAAGTTGTCAAGGGAGGTAACATAACCCGTTGGCCTGATAAGAAATGCCAGACAGCGCTGTGAGTTAGAAATTGAGTTTGTAACCAAATAGACTCTTCGTGATTATTAAGCCGTAATAGTTGATGACTGATTAATGGTGTTTGCGGTAGAAGACTGTTTTGTCGTAATTGCCGATCACTTTGACGTTGGCTAAATAATTCAATGGCTAAGGCAAAGTCAGGCCACTGTTTTTTACTATTACCGTGCAGAGCAGCAAATAATGCATGATAACGGCTATCGAAATGGGGTAATAAACCTAATAATAAAACATCCCGTTCAAATTCAGTGAGATCAAAACGTGCAACTAATTGTGATAATGCATTGGGGGTTTCGTCGATTTCAGGGAAA
This sequence comes from Photorhabdus heterorhabditis, assembly GCF_001280945.1. Lineage (NCBI taxonomy): Bacteria > Pseudomonadati > Pseudomonadota > Gammaproteobacteria > Enterobacterales > Morganellaceae > Photorhabdus > Photorhabdus heterorhabditis. The sequence continues at coordinate 19,992 of NZ_LJCS01000044.1, forward strand.
TTAATAATATCATCCTGTTTGGTGACCCAATGAGGAATGCTTTGTGGTTTTGCCAGCCGCTGGTTTAATTCATCTTCGGTAAGCAGAAAACTCTCTGGTAAATAATCATATTTTTCTCTATTTTGGTAATAGTAATGTTGTAATTGCAGATCAATACGTTCCAGATGGGGGTAAATCCAGTGTAATTCTGTCACCATATCATGGTTATTTTTAAGTAAAGCGTTCATATAAACCTGTTAAATATTTTTCCAGTCGATTAATAAAGAGCGATCCAACCAGGGAAGTTTGGCGATATTTAATGGCCACGGCCATTCAGTCAGCAATGCATCAAATGGCTGTGGCTGGATGGTGATTTTGATTTCTTGCTCATTTGCCAATAATTCACCCGGTCGTTGTAAGAACAATTGGCGGACGTCATTGCAGCTTAATTTTTTCCAACTGGGAAGTTGAGTAATAATGGTATCCAGCCATTGTGTGGTGATTAATTGTTTTTCTGGTTCAACAGAGATTGATTCGGTATTTTCATTGATCATGAGTCCGCACAGAACGTTATTGAGTCTCTTACATTCTGCCGGTGTTTTGTCGGTTCCCCAAATCAGATAGTCAAGGAAATTAACAGCATGGTATTGGGCTTGACGATGGATAAATTTTTTCCCCTCAAGTAGGCCAAGTTGATTAAACAATGCGGGTAGTATCGGCCAGAGCATTAATATGCCGGCATTATTGACTTGGCATGGAGAGTTTGATGTTGATAGTATTTTCTGATCTTCGGTAATAACTTTCTGATTTACCAGCAGTTGATGTTGCTGAACATCTAAAAAATTAACGTTATTTATGGCTGATTGTTTATCGGGTGTATTTTTATCTATATGATTTGGCATAAAGCATGCCAATAGATATTGGTACTCCTTAACTGATAGATGCTTTTGGCAAAGCCGTGAAACATAAACGGTTTGCCAGAGTTGTTTTAGCCAACTATTTAATGGCGTGTTTTGGTTAATAACTTGGCGAAATAGCTTAATAATAGGATCGGTATTAAGTGCGCCGTTATTAAGTTCAGTGATAATACGTGAAATGATTTTTGCATTGGGTTTAGGTATTTCCTGAATATTATGCCGTTGTAGATATTCCAAAGCGTTGAATATTAGTTGTGCGGAGGAGACTGGCTCCTCCTGATGTTGTAGTTTGTTTATTTTTTCGGATAATCTGTGATTAATGGCAATGAATAAAGCGGGTTGCTTGATAGCCAAAAGTCGTTGTAGACCATGTTCAGATAGGCAGCTTTTTGCTAATAGCAATATCCATTTGCTCTCTATCTGTGTTAATTGGTGAATAAGTTTATTAATGTTTTTATTATGTGTTATTGTCTCCAGTGTATTGGGTTGGGTATTTTGTTGATATAAAGAGTGAATAAAATCCTCCGCATCAATTAAATGATTATCGCAGAATGCGGAAGAGTTATCGGTAAATTTATTAAATGTTGGTTTATTCAGTAGAGTTTCTTCCTGATGGTTGTTTATCTGATATTGGTTAAGTGCTTTATTCAGCTCAACCTTGAGGCGAGCAGGGAATAATGAATTAAAGTCATGGGGGTTTATTTCACCAAGGTCCAGAGTTAATTTGTCTAAAGAGATATCCTGATGAATGTTATATTCATCAAAGTATGAGTTGAGTAATTGATTTATACTGGCCTGATTAAGCACGGAGCCATGCAATACTTTTTTAGCTAGCTGTTGATTATTAGCTTCAATAGTAATGGTAATCCGATTTAACAGATTTGGCTCCGAAGTCATATTAATATTTCCTTGGTAATGAGTAAATAATAGGTAATTTAAGTCTGTATTTGTAGAGTAGAATTAAAGTTTCATAATAAAGGCTAATAAGTAATAAGGCGGCATTACATCAACGCTGTGATTATGTGAAGGGGATGAGGCTGTTGCTTGGTGATTATGTCCTTGTCCATTTCCTGTGTTAAATGTGTAGGGATAATTAACCTTTTGATAATTAAAGTCTGTTGAATGTTTCATCCATATTGAGCTTGTACTGCTATTATCTATTATATAGTTATTTTGATTGCGATTGTCATCATTGAGAGATTTGTTTTCCATTCCATTAGTATCACAATAAGGTATACTCCCCATATGTTTATGGCTAGGTATTTGTTCTATTGTTAATGCTGTATTTTGCACATTAACAGTGATAGAAACTTGAGTTGATTTTGTATTTTGGGGATATTCTTTTTTATCACCTCTACCTCGGGCACAATGATGGCTTTTCCCTTTATCAGAAAAATCATTTCCACACATCACAAAACGATTTCTTAAGTCTGGGGTTCCATTACTACCATCACAGAAAGCCCAACCTGGAGGAGCGCTATCACCAGAAAACATCACAATCATTCCTCTGGGAAGTATATTATTGGGATCAATACTGACACCGCTTGAATTAACTGTGATACCGTTACCGGCTTTGACTGAAACACCATTATCATCAACGTTAATACCATTACTGGGCTTAATATCTAATCCTAAACCACCTTCTCTTACTCCCCAACCAAGTCTTACAGATATTCCTGTAGATTCGACGTTAATTGTTCCATTTTTGGTTTTAACTGAAACACCGCTGTTATCAACGTTAATGCCATTACTTGCTTTAACTTTTACCCCTTCATTAACTATTTCAATACCGTGATGATTATCGACTTCAAGTTTATCGTTGTTAATTCTCAATCCTCTGCCGGTATTGACGGCTAATCCGTTATTATCAGATAATAGGCTTTTATTCTTGATTTTTACACTTAATCCATTTTTATCTGTCTTTAAACCGCCGTTGTCGTTAAGTTTTACCGCTAGTGCACCGTCATTATCCAGTTTCAGGGCTGAATTTGGATTGTCCGTTTGACCGGGCGCTTTACCAACAGCTCGACGACCCATATCAGCAATATTAATCAGATCGGCATAATCGGTCTGTAATGGAATACTGCCTTCTTTAAAGCGCCTTTTTAAATCATCTGCTGATGGGCCATTTGATTTGATATTTTCCATATTGGATTCTGCATTAGATAGATTAGATTTTTTTTCCATTTTTATCATCCTATGTGATGTTGAATTATCGAGATTTAAATATCTTGTGGGTTTTATGTATAATTAAACAGAAAAAGATATTTAATATTAAAATAAGCCTTTTGTGATGCTATATTAATTGATTTTTATATTGGATAAATTGGTTTGTATTTTTGCTATTATTTTTATTAATAATTTAATTTGGTTTGGTTCGCTCCCTAGGAGAAGGCACATATAATAATTGATTACTTGTTATGACTGTTGCATTCCATTGATTGCCAGATCCACCAATGACCTCGGTACGTTGCTGTTTAGTGGCAATTCGCATATTACCAATACCGGTTGCATCAGAAGGCAGGCGTCCCAAGGTTAAGGTCTCTAAAATATGGTATGCTTCGTCTCCTAAAGGGGCGTCATTGTTTTGCCAACGTTTATAGGTGTTGGCAAAATCTTTAAAATGTTCTGGTGACAACCAGTGAATAATCATTGAAATATGTGCGGGGAATTCAGCTAATATTTCTGTTTTCACCCAAGATTCCAACTTATAAGGATCAACTTTGTCATTCTCAATTAACTGACGATTCACTACCACGCTAACCACAAATGAAAAGCGATCGGCTAAGGCATATTTTTCGCTGGAGAAATACCAGCGATAACGCCATGCTTCGGCCTCTTTTGGAAAGTTTTTATTCGGTGAGTCTTGGTTGCGTTTAATTAATATCTTGCCTTGAATACGATCAAATTTAACTACCCGCGCTTTGAGTTCATATTCGGGTGGTTCAGCGAGAACTGTACGAGGTGATATTTTTAGGTCTGACTCAGAGGGGGTAATCACATATTTCAGGGTGATTTCATCATTTTCTTCAATCATAGCAGGGAAGGGGCTTTGAGCACTGGAAGTAATCCAACGTTGATCGTCGGTAGCATTTTTATATGTCTCATCGGCATAAACCAATTGATAATCCATATCTTCCAGCCATACTGGGCTATTTTTCCAGCGCAGATTACCATCATTAAATTTCTGTCTTATTCTGTCCAGATTGCGTTCCAAATCGCTGCTGTTACGGGTACTAAGGGAAAAGGTATCTCCTGTTACTTCGGTGATCATTTGGCTCCGTAATATAAACTTTCTATCACCTTCAATAATAATCAAATTAATTACCTGACCTTGTAATAACCGACCTGCAATACCTTGTTGTGTGATGATGAGTTGATGATTTTTAGAGTCTGAATTCTCTTCAATTACCTTTAGATCGTCGGGTTTTTGTTTATCGTCGAATTTCGTGTCGGGTTTTATCGGCAAAAGTTGACGATGTTCAATTAAATAAAAAGGCAGGCCATCCAGATTAGGTGTTTTACTGAAACATTCTCCACCCAAACCCAAGCGGGCAGCAATTCGTTTTTGCAGTGCCGATACTTTATCAATCCGAATATTATTACGTTGATAGGTCAGTTCCGGTTGTTGAGCCAGATAGCCGCGTTGAGTATTGAGAAAATCCCGAAAGTTGAGGGTGAGTGGTCTGGCGGCAAGTTGAGCACCAAAATAGCCCAACAGATAATTCAGAATTGTCGCCTCTTTTATATAGTTTGGCTTCTGAATATGGTTATCAATATAGATTTGTGAATCGCGGCTTAGTTTTGCGGTTAAATCAGGAATGACTTGTTGGTGAACACGATGGCTGACTGTACCCGTTTTAAAAGGCCATTGCACACCGTGTACTGTTTTTCCCCGTTGTTTAAAGGCCAGTAATTTCGGTAATAGGGCGAGTTCGGCACAGCCGTTAGCCAGCATTTGTTCAAACGGTAGCATAAATTGGTGTAATTGCACTTGCTGCGGCGTAGGTTTGCTAGTCTGCAATCCATAGCAAGCCGGTAATTTATTACTTACCGGATAGTAATCCAGAACTTTACGATATTTCCCCCAAGGCAGTAATTCCGGCTGTGTATTAATCAGTGGTTCTGCAATAAGCTTTTCTTCGATATCTTGTTTAGAAACACCAATTTTAACGCCCCCTTTGGCGGTAATGGTAAGCGGGCTGTTTGTTGAGGTAATTAATGCTAAGGGATCGCTACCCCATAATCTAGGGTAATATCCTTGGGCAATTCTCCAGGACCAATTATCGTTCGACAATGGCGTAATAGTTTTGTCGTGATGAGCTAATGCCAGCCGGGTGATACGCTGAATACCTTTAATCGCCAGTAGCCGATTAACCAGATGGCTGAGATTTAATACTGTAGCACTGGTGTAATCTTTGGTTTGAGGTAAGGTCGGTATCCAACCATGATGTAAATAAGGGCCGGCAAATATTTCTTCATGATGATAACCCTGATCTTTCATGGCCTGCGTGGTATAACGTTCGGGCTTTGCCTGCACCATCTGTTCCGCCGTCATATAAACCTGAGCGAAAATATCAGCAAAATCGATGACGTTGTCTTCAAATTCAATATCAATCTGCAAGGGGAGATCGGTAGGTTGCAGCCAGATAATATTGCTAATGAATTCCCCCAGATTACGATTATTTTTTAGGAAAGCGTTGAGTTTTTTCTGAGCCAATGTTTTATCGATCTCAGTTTCCCGACTAGGGAGTAAATAAAGCCAATAATTTCCTCTTAGTGCTAATTGGCTATCTGATCCGGAGTTTTTAAAGCTATATTCACGTTTCTGTTTGTTATACCAATACTGATAACGTTGATTTTCAGGTTCACGAATTAATTGAACATCATTAAAGAAAAAATAACCTTCGTTTGTTTCATTAGCCGTGTCGCTGCTATGTAAATCCAATAAAGCCCGGCGATAATCTTCTGCGGTGATCGGGCCACAGGTTAGCGTTTGTTGTGGGCCGAACTCCTGAGGAAAAATACCGTCGCCGGATGTTTGGTCTTCTGGTTTTGGCGTTAGCAGGTCTCTCAGTGGTAATGTGTGGCGGTAGGCCAGATCGGAGGCACCATAACAGCAGGCTTCCAATAAGGTGATGCCGGGATCATTTTCACTGGTATTGCTCCAGCATTGGCCGGATTGCTGCTCAATGACTGTTTTGGCCTGAGTGAGCAAGGCATCGAAGGTAATATCGTCTTTGACGATAGGAAACAGGGCATCTTGATGACTCATGGGTTAACTCCTTGGTTTGAGGGACGCTGCTCTGACCAGACTAAAATCAGCACTTCATTATCGGCGGCCTCGATACTTTTACCCACGGCACCCGCGGCACCCGCGGCACCCGCGGCACCCGCGGCACCCGCGACACCCGCGGCACCCGCGGCACCCGCGACACCCGCGGCACCCGCGACACCCGCGGCACCCGCGACACCCGCGACACTCGCGACACTCGCGACACTCGCGACTCGATTAGTGATGGTTAGGCTTAAATCGGTGACGCGTTCCACCAGAGAAGATTGCTGGATCGTGGCTAACAACTGGTAGTAGTCAATGCGATTACCGGTTGTCACGCCGATAGCGGTATTTTCGCTCCACGGCATATATTTTCGGCTTAATTGCTGTTGTAGCTGATGATATCCGTAGTCGGGGTTAACGCCTGCGGTAAAGGTCACTTGATAGTTCACATTAACGTCAACGTAAGTGGGATTGTTGATCTCAAGGTCTGCCCAAGGGCTGCTGAGTTGTTTGATCCATTTGACCATCACTCCCCGCCGAGCGGAGTTTAACGTTGGGCGCAGTGCATCACCGTTATCTTTATAACGGCTGTCAGGGATCACTATCAGTTGCTGTTTTTCCGGTGCCGGGATTTTGGTTAATTCACTGGCAGACGGGTATTTGACATCAAACAGGCTGACAAATTGCTCTTTTAATAAGGTGACAATGTTGCCCCAACTCAGCGCCCGGTTACGGTGAGATAACCGGGCAGGGAGCCGAGTCAGGAAGGCTTGCTCGGTTTCTAGTGGATGGTCGTTACAGGAGGCCCAAGGTTGGGTGACGTTGCTGATGGCAACAACCGTGTTTACCGGCTGTTTAATGCTGTCGGCGGCTAATCCGTTGATAAAGTGCTCCTGCTCAACGGTTTCTGCGTTGACTAATGTCGCGGTGGTAGCGTTATACAACAGGCCCTTAATGCGTAGGTAATCTTGCGGATCGGTTTGAGGCGTTATCTCGGCTTTCAGCCAGTAGCGTCCCGTTGGCATCAGGGTCGCCTGATTTGTCGCATCCTGTGGTAATAAGGTGCGCCAGATACCCCGTTTAGACAGGTTATGGGTTTGGTCATCAACTAATTTGTCTAATTTACTCCAGCTATTGCTGTTGTTGAGATAAGACCAGGATAAAGCGAGTGCTTTAACGCCTGCTAATTGCCAATAGAGAGATAGAGTTTGTCCCGGTAATACATTGGTAAAGCCTAAGTAGCATGTGTCATAGGTTAATGATGATATATTTGCTTCGCCCCCATTCCCATTCAGGGGGGCGGATTGAACCTCAAGATCATTGGATGTTTCGCTAAAAAGTTGAATACCGTTTTTGGGGAATTCAATGTTGTCTGAGTCGCTTAATAGTATTGCTGATTTCCAGACATTGCCAATTTTCCGATGCCAACGTAGATCGGTTAATTTTCCCTGATTCGCCAGTAAATCCGTATCAGATGCATATTGTAACGGATTACCTGCGTTGTCTTGTCCTGCGTCAAACAGCGTTCCCCGGGCGACCAGAAATTCTGTACTGTCCGTATTCAGAGTAATTCCTATCGCAACTTTATCTGCTTGGGCTTTTTTGGGTTTCAGCCCCAATAATTCCCGGTAATAAAGATCACGGTGCCGGGCCGGGAAGGTATTTAATAATCGATTATTTGTTTCTAATAACTTTAAAAAAGCCAAGATAAAAGCTTGATGTGCCGGTAAAAGGCCATCGGCTTTATTTACATTTTGGTAAATATCCGCTAGTTGTTGAGGATTATTTTCTTGAATAAAGTAGAAGCTATCCCAGAACTGTTTTTTCTCTTGATCGAAAGGAATTTCTTTAGCATAAGCTTTAAGCCAATTTAAAATATCTAGCGTACTTCTTTCATCAAGTTTAAATACAGTATCCGGCACAATAGCAGAGAGTTTATTTTCTAACTCAGCTTGTCCCATATTTTTACCGCCTGTTATGTAATTATTCCCAATAGGTTTTCAGGGATCATGATTATTTGAAATAAAGTTAAAAAGATTATTTATCCGGCAGTGACTGCATATTGGCTGGCAATAAACCGGCCTTTGCCCATACTGGGGGCGGTCACATCCGGGCCACTCGATGGATTATTGGCTGGCTGTGTCGGGGTAAATCGGGCGATAAATTGTTGCCCGACGACAATTACCGTGGCAGGACTGCGGCAAAAGTTGACTTGTTGGCTGGCATCCAATTGAGCAATGGTGACCATCCCCATGCCGGGAACTGGGTGGCTTGGGGTAATATATTGCGCCTGAAATTGCACCTTTTTTTCATCACCGATCATAACGATCTTTTTGCCCTGAATTTGGGCATGTCCGCTACCCCGGATGGTTGCCGGCCCCAGAATGGTGACTTGCCGGTTGCCAAATAACGGCTCGAACAGCAAAGTGTCACCATCCACCACCAGTTGTTTGCTCATAAACTCACCTGTACCCGGCCTTCATTCACTGCAAGGGCGCCTTCAATTTGCTGGCTGATTTCGCTGCCTCTCAGTGTATAGGTGACCTGAATATGCAGGGTATTGGGCAAGTGGGTTCTCTGGTTCACTTGGATCTCGCTAATATCGGCGCGGGGCTCATAACGCAATACCCGTTCTTCAATTCGAGTCTGAATTTCTGCCATCATTTCGTCACGAATATTGGCAAACAGATAATCATTCAGGCCACAGCCATAATTCTCACGCATAATTCGTTCGCCGGGTTCGGTGAGAAAAAGAATTTTCATATTTTGGCGAACGTTTTCGGCCCCTTCCGCCATGGTGACGCCCGTGGGTATTTCAGGATGCGTGCTATCTTTATACGTACTATCTTTAATAGAAAATTGCAGCGGAAAGGCCCAACCCCGACCATAAATATCGGTTAATACTTTGTTGGTTAATACTTTGTTTGTCATCTTATTACCTTATTATTGGGTTAGATTAATCTTCGCACCTTTAATATCTACGCCGGATTTACCAGAGGCGGATAGAGATTTTTGCGCCTCTATTTTAATTTCCTGAGCTTGGGTAATAAGATTCTTAGCAGAATTAAGCGTGATATCTTTATCCTGTTGCAAAGATAATTTATTTTTTCCGCTATTTAAGGTGAGGGTTTGATCTTGATTATTGAAGATTAATGCCTGTTGATTTTCCCCTTGTTTAATCACTAAGGTTTTTATTGGATTTTTTTCACTCGGTTCTAACGGTGCTTTGTTTTTAGGATTGTGCATCGAGCCTAAGATTACTGGAAAGCGCGGATCATCTTCAAAGAAGCTGATAATCACTTCATCCCCCGGTTCAGGGTAGAAGCAGAAGCCGCTTTCATGGCTGGCGTAAGGCTTACTTAAGCGGGCAAAAAGGGTGCCATTGGTTAAGTTTAAGGCCGGGATTTTGACCGGAATACGGCCCTGCGATTGGTTATCTTTTTGGTATTTTTCTACGATCCCGACATGCAGCTCTTTAACCGGTGGTACAACTTGCTCTGTTTCCGGTAATAGCCCCAGCGTTAGCCGGGTACGCCAGCCTTGCCGTTGAGTAATGGTGTGACTGACACCGGTGATAATCGCCTGACCATCCATCCCCTGACCAAAGCCGTTTAACGCCAGAATATCGCCGGCTTGATAATGGTTATCGCCTTCGACTTCAAAATTACCGGAGACGTTATGACTTCGGCGGTTATTCAGAATGCCTTGGGCAAGCTGTTTGGCCTGTTCATTATCCAACGGATAGCTGAACACCCACTGCCATTGTTGGTTGGTCAATGATGTCAGGTTGTCGGTGGCGAGTTGATTGTGACCCAGTCCGCTGCTTTTTACCTGATGGGTTGGAGACAGTTTCTGTTGGGCGATATCCCAGGATTGTACATTCACGGTTTTGGGATTGCGTTGGTTATCCCATTGCAGATTCGCTTCAAATAACACCGCATCCTGAGGGTTAGCTCGCTGGTGGAGGGTATGCACGGTTGACCGGTTCAGGGATTCCGGGGTGACCAGCGTCACGCTATCGTTGCCGGGCAGCAGCCAAGTATGGGTCGCGAACAGCCGACTTTTTAGAAAAGCCCAGTCATTACAGCGAAATTGCACCATTTGCTCATGCACCGTTTTAAGCTGAGGCGCTGGTTTTATCGTGACAGGGATACCTGCTTGGCTAAACAACTTCTTGATAATCGCCTCATCACTTTGTTTGTTGAACAGTTGTGAGTGGAAGTTGTGAGTTAATTTTTGCAATGCATGTTTGGCGGTCAGAGTAATGATGCTGTCCTGACCTTTAAGCCCCAATGTTTGCCGCACGATGATCCCCTGAAACACCACGGTTTTTTCGATCTGCACGCTAAGTTCATGATTCGGACGGCAACTTGCCAGTTCAGCTTGTGCCTTGGCATCAAAAATATGGCTGGCATCACCGGCGATCCCTAGCGTGATGTTAGCCGAGGGGATGCCATTAATATGATGGTTTGCTGTTAAGCTGATAACCGTAAAGTGGTTGAGCGTTTTGCCACCTATTTTGAGCGTTATCGCAGGTATCTTCATGCATCCCCCTTGGCTTGCAACATTTGTCCGGGGGTAAAGTCATCAAGATTATCCAGACCGTTTTGCCAGGCCAGCGAGAGATAATCAATTCCACCGGCCAGAGAAGCGCCGGCACCTAAGGCGATCAACGGTAGGGAGAGCATATCCGTGACGTTAACCGCAGTAGCCGGGGGAGATTTTAACTGCTGCTCGGTAGCCTGAATCACAAAGCTTTCATCTGCTACCAGAGATAAGGTCGCGCTGGCCCGCAACGGTGTGGCGTCTCGGTCAAACAAGGTGTAACTGATGCTAAGGCCACTGGCACGGCAGGCGAAATAGCCTTTGTTTTCCCAACGCATTTTACCCCATTTGATTTTAAGAAAGTGGGGGACGTTGGTACTGGCATCCACGGCACACAAGGCTTTCAACGTCGCCAGTTGGGTTTCTACCGCAGTGTTGTTACCGGGCATGGTGGCATCAAATAACAGGACTAATGACAGACCGCCCGGTTGGGATAACACATAGCGGCTGCTTTGGCTGGCACTGTTAATGCTTTCATCCTGCTGATAACGGGTTTGGTAGTCGAGTTGGATGGTATCGGGGTTATACATGGCTTGCAAACTGCCTACCGAGATTTTCCCCTCGCGGTCCTTGAAAGCGGTGAGGGTGAGTTTGGACAGGCTGCGTTCAATTAAGCTCATAATGACCTCCTGTTTCACGCAAGGCATCTAACACGGCTTGTTTCACCTTTTCAATCAGTTGGGCGTTATCCAGCGCTTCCTGCGCCAGTGTGCGTGGTGCGCTGGAGTGACTGGCTGAATCGGTCACTTTAGCCTGAATAATCAGCTCCTTAATTTCTACGGTCATGCTTTCACTCCTAACCAGCGCATATCCTGATAACGTAATTCCAGAGTATTGATCAGCACCGTATTGCTATTGGCGTCAAGGTCGCCGGTAGACCAGCGAACCGGTAGGGCGTTACTTAATGTCCAGCTTGCCACAGGAATTGAATGTTCATTCAGTAGCATGATGACCACATCGGCATACACGGCTTTCTCGCCGCGCAGGACGCGATCAAACACCCAAGTCAGCGGCGTGACGGTCATCACACCGCGTTCCAGTACTAAGCTACCGTGCTGGATCTTCTCCGCTAGCCAAACGTTTCTGGCATTTTCTCCGCCTTGGCTGTGTTGAGTGGTTTGCAGTTCACGGCTAAGCCCCGATATCCGTTGAAAGGCAATGTCGAGAGGGCTGGGGATATTGTTAAACAGAAAACTGGCGATAAAACGGTGTGACACCGACGGGGTGTATAAATTGTTCATATTTTGCCCCTGTTAATGGCTGATCCCGGTGCGGGTATCAAATGTCAGATTCAACTCGATAAATTCCGCTGGAATTAACAGTGCCAGCCTGATCTTCATGATCATTTTCCCAGCTTGTAGATCCGCTTCACTCATCGACTCGTCAATCCCCAGTAACACCTCAAATGCCTGATCTTCCTGCGTACCGCGCAGTCCGCCGTTTAGCCATAACTGACGTAACCAGTTGTAAGCCTGACCTTTAAACTTCATCCAGGTGATGGCGTTATTGGGTTCAAACACAAAGGCCCGGCCTAGTTGAGTCATATGGGCTTCGATATAGGAAACCAGACGGCGCGTCTGGATATAGCGCCAGGGAGAATCGGGGGTATTGTCCAGCGTGCGGCATCCCCAGATCTTGATCCCTTTACCGGGGAAGCTGCGAACCAGATTCAACGAAGGGCCATTCTGATTAAACAGGGTATCGGCTTCAATGTGAGAGCGTATTGGGCTTATCACCTTGGCTAACGCGACGTTCGCGGGGGCATGCCAGACCGCCATTTGGTTATCGTTACGCTGGATGACGGCGGCCACCGCTGCAGTCGGCGAAAGAACAACAGGCCGATCTTGTTCCTGATAAGCACTGTTCAATCTTGGCCAGTATACCGCGCCCCATTGCCGATCACAGGAAGAGAGCTGGGTTAAACATTTCGCGGCCAGTGCGGGATCATCGGGGGCATCCAGCAATCCCATGATGCCGCGTCGGCACTGGCAAAGATTAAGTACGGATTGCCAAAATTGTAGCCAGAACGGAATCTTATTGTATTGATCGATTTCTGAATCGGGAGCATCCATCTGATTCAGATAGACAATATCGGGGACCACAATCAGCGTGATAGCACTCTGTGCCGAGATCGCTTGTTTAACCCAATCTTGTTGTAGAGTGGTGGTTAATGAGTGAAAATCGCCTCGTGGTTTATCCGATCCTAACGACAGTACATAGGCTTGTTGACCCCCGTTGTCAAAAAAGTGGCGTACGGAATAGTATGTTAATCCTGATTCACCAAATGACAGGGTAAAATCGGTCAGGCTGTTTAACTTGACGACGGTTTTGTTGTCTGGACTTTTTGCGGTGTAACCAATAAAAACCGGCACACCGATAAACGCCTCATCTTGTTGCTGGGATATCAGGTTCTCCGTGATGGTGACGCCCGGCTGTTTTATTTCCATTCTCATTTCCTTGTCAGAATAGGCGCGGCGAACCGCGCCTCAGTACGATTACTGTGCTACATTTTGCGAAAATTGCAGGATAATAAATTCAGCCGGACGGACCGCCGCCATGCCAACTTTCACCACCATTTTGCCTTGTTTAATGTCAGTGTCGGACATGGTGACACCTTGACCAATCTGGACAAAATAGGCTTCCTGCGGGCTATTACCGGCCAGTGCCCCTTGTTGCCAGAGTTGATGGAGATAGTTATCAATCGCTGAGCGGACCCGTTCCCAAGTGGGCTGACTGTTGGGTTCAAACACGGCAAATCGCATAGCTTGCTTGATATCCCGTTCTGCCGCATTAAATAAACGTCGAACCGGAATGTAGCGCCAGTTGTCATCATCTTGCAGAGTACGTGCGCCCCAGACGACAAACCCTTTGTTACTGAAATAACGGATCGCATTGATGCCTTTTTGATTTATGGTGCTTTGTTCACTGTTGCTGAGCCGTTCTGCTACATCACTGATCCCACTCAGCACGACGTTAGCCGGTGCTTTCCAGACGCCGCGGTTGGCGTCAGTGGCGCAATAGACACCAGCCATGACTGCACTGGCAGGAATGAGTTTTTTGTTATCTGCAATTTTTTGTTTTATTGCCTGGATAACTTGTGCGTAGAGTTCTGAGTTTTGCTTTTTGAGCTCTGCCAGATGGGTAACTTTTTTATCCTGATAACCTTCAACTGCAATGGTACTCTCTTCCATCTGAATAAGTTGTGAGACTTTCACTGCGGGATAATAAGTCGCGGTTTGTGATTGCAGGCTAACGCTAAGTGCAGTTTCTTTATTCGGATTATCCGCGATAAGAAAATATCCTGCCTTTAATAAAGGGGTCAGGTTGCCATATATTGCACTCTGATAAGCGGGATCCTGTTCAGGGCAGACGATCAAGGTAATTTCTAAAGCCTGCTCAATTAACTCAGGGATTAATGCCAGCGTGTTGGTATCTTCTGAATGAGAAATTGGCAGGATATAACAAGGACCGCCACCATTTTGGAAATAAAGTTTTAAAGCATCACTGCTTGTTGTATAGGTGCCGACAGTTATATTGTAAGAATCACTGTTATTTTTATCGTCTGTATCAAGCGTCATCTTTTGGGCGGCAAAAGTTTCTATATTGTTTTTGGCTTTTGTATTACTTTCGGTTTTTTCATTCCCTTCGTTTTTCTCAGGAACGGAAGGGGCAGATGGTGAAGTAGGTTCAGTTAATTTGATTGCTACCGACCTAATACAACCCACATTAAACAGGTTAGTAAAATCCAACCAGCTACTCACGTGTGTTATTTGTGGCGTTGCGCTGATTTTTTTCGGTGAGAAACGGCCAATAAAAACCGGGATTGCCGTGTTCCCTTGGCTAACAGAGAGAGCCAGTGAGGCATCTTCTTCAATATAGACGCCAGGATAAGTTGGTGTTGTTGACATAGTTGGTATAGCTGGCATGTTGCCTCCGATTATTGCGCGATATTCTGCGTAAACTGCAAGATAATAAATTCGGCTGGACGAACTGCCGCCAGACCCACTTTGACAATCATTTTGCCCTGCTTGATATCGTCATCGGTCATGGTGAGACCTTTACCGATCTGGACGAAGTAAGCTTGTTCGGCTTTGTTGCCCATTAAGCCACCTTGCTGCCACAGGGTGTGGAGATAGTTATCGATAGCGCAGTGAACGGCTTTCCAGGTCGGTTGGCTATTGGATTCAAATACCATAGCACTCATGGCATTTTTAATATTTTGCTCTGCACTATTAAACAGGCGGCGGACTGGGATATAACGCCAGTTATCGCTGTTCTCAAGTGTACGAGCCCCCCAAACCAGCGTACCGCTCTTAGGAAAGGTACGGATCATATTTAATGCCTTGCCTTGGTTATATTGCGTTTGCAGGTCGTCGGTTACCGGGTATTTAGGTTGTAATCCACCCTGAATAGGAACGTTAGCGGGCGCTTTCCAGACCCCCCGGCTGTTATCGACACTGGCATAAATACCGGCCATAACTGCACTGGGCGGAATATCAACGGTGGCTTTATTTTCTCCCCATTCAGCGGTCAGCCAAGGGTAATAAACTGCACCATAAGAAGTAGTGGAATAAGATTTGAGGAGTTCGTCTGGTTTTTGAGCCGAAGTTATTTGATCTTTTGGGCCATCAAAAATAGCAAATAATCCTTTACCCGGCTGACAAAGTGTTCCTGTCACCTCATTGATCTCTTCTCCGGCAGCAACCAGTAATGTCACATCGTCAAGTTTTGGTACTTGTGTTTCTAAATCTTGAGTTTTGATGAGATAGCAATATCCACCACCGTTAATAAAATAGGCACGCAGTGAAACGTCAAGGATATTCTTAGGATTAAATGGGTCGCTTTTTAGTGTTAAATAGTTCATCCAACTACTAACACGAATATAGGGTTTATCTGATATTAATGAACCGTTGTTTGCAACAGCAAAAACTGGCACTGCCGTTGCACTGGAACGAACGGAGAGTGCAGGGGAGGCGTCCTCTTCAATATAAACGCCGGGATAGGAATATGTTGGCATGTTGCCTCCAATTATTGTGCAATATTCTGAGTAGACAGCGTTAAGCTGCTTGAATGGTGACTCGATCCGCTGTCAGGCTAATTTCCTGAACAGCAACTTCATTGCTGGTGGCATCAAAAGCAGGGGCAGTTAATGAAGTTGGGAAGGCATTTGCCACGCTCCAGGTCATTAAAATTTCAGTACCGGCTTCGTTAGTCAGGCTGATTGAAATATCTTTTTTCTCGACCCGATTAAGTTGAATAGAATTAAGCCAATCAAAAAGTTTAGTATCACCGGAGAAGACACCTTTACGCAGCGTAATATTGATCGCCTGACGTTGACCCGGCATTTTATAATAATTGCCGGTACCATCTTTATATTCGATAACGTCATGAGAAATATCGAGGCCGGAAACGCTGTTAAAGGGAACTTTCTCATCACCGATTGAGACAACAAAGCGGTAAGTAGGGATAGGATATTCGACAGCAATTTGTTCTGGAGTTGTAGACATAATTTTTTTCCTTATTGGTTATTTGCGTTTAAAAGATAAACAAAGTGTTATTGCTTCGTTTTGGTTAACACTGAGGTTTTGATTAGCACTGAGCTATGGGTATAGCTACCGCAGCAAACTGCCTTACGGCGATTATTATTTATGCTGAAAAAATTTACTTAGCAATTATTCATATCGCATTTAATAAAGTGGCATGATTATAAGTAATGAATCTTTGGACGAAATATTAATTAATAGTGAGTAATAATCATTAATTGGTATGGCATGGGTTACTCATTTTAAGTATTAGCGCGGTTTTATTTGGTTTTAGGGATAGGAAAATTATGAAGGGATAATTATTTTCTATTTCTCTTTTATCGATTAATTGATGATCAAAAGAGTGAGTGGAGAAGATCGTATGGAGCCTATGGTTTGTTTTTTTTATGAACTCTGTTCGGATGCCAAAATCAATAATAAACGGTCACATCAGGCGCATGAACGTTGAGGTTTTGACGAAACAGAACAAGTCATTTTGTTTCCGCAAACAAATCACTTAATCGCTCTTAAGGTGTCATTTTGCTCCCTATAAATAAGAACAAAAATGCCGATCTTGAATATCGGCATTTTGCTGTATAAAAAGAAGATTAATTTAATGCTTTAACGCTTCAATTTTATCCCGGCTCAGTCCGGTACTGGTGACAATAATATCCA
>NZ_LJCS01000045.1:0-36705 GCF_001280945.1 Photorhabdus heterorhabditis
AAAGTTTTATGTTGTAGCGACATAGGACACAAGGAATTCGGTGGTGCGGTAGTTCAGTTGGTTAGAATACCGGCCTGTCACGCCGGGGGTCGCGGGTTCGAGCCCCGTCCGCACCGCCACCTAATTTCTAAAGGAAACCCTGAGAGAAATCTCAGGGTTTTTTTGCGTATAAATATTAAAATCAATAATTATCTTATTATATTTGATAAAATCAGATAGTTTTAGTAGTTCCTTTCTGCATTGAAGGGGTTTTTCTCGTGGTAAAGAAAACCTATGCAATAAGATATGTCGCTGGACAACCTGTTGAACGTGTCTTTCCTATGTCAGCTCATCAGCTTGGGAAATTATTGCCTGTAGGAATACCCTTGATTACTGATACAAATGGACTTAGGGTTGTTGTCTGGAATATCTATAAACAGCAGCGCCCTTCATGGCGAAAAGTTTTGAAGGAACTTGCTAAAGAAAGCCAGTTAATTTTATTACAAGAAGCGCAAACAACTCCTGATTTAGTTGAGTTTGTTACTTCAAATTATCTGACGGCTGATCAAGTTCCTGCGTTTGTATTGCCACAACATCCCTCTGGTGTGATGACATTAGCAACTTCTCATCCCATTTATTGTTGTCCATTGAGAGAGAAAGAGCCTCTTTTGCGTTTATCTAAATCGGCTCTTATCACCGTTTATCCTTTACAGGATAATCGCCAGTTAATGGTTATCAATGTACATGCGATAAATTTTAGTTTTGGTGTAGATGTATATAGCCGTCAACTGAATAATATTGGTGCTCACGTTCGTTTACATCATGGCCCGGTAATTATGGCTGGTGACTTTAATGCATGGAGTAAGCAGAGATTAAATGCTTTGAGACGGTTTGCCCGATATTTGCATCTCAACGAAGTTTCTTTTATTGATGATTGTCGAACAATTGCGTTTGGAAGACCTTTGGATTTTATTTTTTACCGAGAGTTAAGTATAGCTAATGCTACTGTTATACCTACCGACGCTTCCGATCATAATCCTCTTATTGTAACTTTTTATTAATATTTTGAGAATATATTTTTATGAAATGGATTTTTATTTATAGTAAATTCTTGTTTGATTTAATATTTTGAAAAATAAGGATAATTTATTCTTTTGATAATGAAATAATGTCTCGTGAGATTAAATTAATTTCTTCATTATATCTACTATTATAATTCTGTATTTATATGTTGTTTAATATATTTTTTAAAATTAGATTCTCGATATTTTAATGTAATTTATAATTTTCATATTGTGAAAATAAATCAGACTTACTATTTAAATAATAATAATATAAACATTAAGGACGATAGGAATAAATGCCAGAATAATCTGGCATTTATTGGTATAAATTATTTATTTGGCTTAATGAGGTTTGGGATTATTTTTCTTTATACTCAAGAAATAGATGATTGATAATAAAGCTATCCATATAATTCCCACAATTAATGCAATACGGGTTTTCTCGAAATAGCCTAGCAATATAATGACAAATACCATAAAGATAATTGTTAACGCTGGGGCTATTGGCCACATAGGAATAGGGAATTTTAGCGTTTTAACTTCTTCCTTACTCATTTTTCGGCGCATAGCAACCTGAGAAAGTAGGATCATCAGCCATACCCACACAGTGGCAAATGTTGCGATAGAAGCAATGATAATGAAAATTTGTTCTGGGATTAGATAGTTGAGTATAACACCAACCAATAGGACAACTGACATGACTACAACTGTCATCCATGGTACACCATTACGGCTCAGTTTGGTGAATGATTTAGGTGCTTGTCCTTCTTGAGCCATACCATACATCATACGGCCAGCACCAAAAATATCGCTGTTAATCGCCGAAACTGCGGCAGTAATAACCACGATATTAAGAATATTCGCTGCGGAATTGATGCCCAGACTAGAAAAAATCTGTACGAATGGGCTACCTTCCTGACCTATCTGATTCCACGGATAAATACACATAAGAATAAACAGAGTTAATACGTAGAACAGCAGGATACGGAAAGGAACAGCGTTGATTGCTTTTGGAATAGTTTTTTCAGGATTTTTGGCTTCGCTAGCCGTAATACCAATGACTTCAATACCCCCAAAAGCAAACATTACAATGGCGAGAGAAGCTATCACACCACTAATACCATTAGGCATAAAACCGCCATATTCCCATAAGCTGGAAATGCCGGTTACGTGGTCTGTTTGTTGGCCGAACCCATATATCATAATGGTCATACCTCCAACAATCATGGCGATAATTGCAGTGACTTTTATAATAGAAAGCCAGAATTCCATTTCGCCAAAGATCTTCACATGGCAAAGATTAATTGCGCCAATAAAGCAGACAATACTCAATACCCAGATCCATTGTTCCACATGAGGGAACCAAAGCTTCATATAAAAGCCGAATGCAGTAACGTCAGCCAAGCAGACGATAAGCATTTCGAATATATAATTCCATCCGGTCAGAAATCCTGCCAAAGGACCGAGATAATGGCTGGCATAGTGTGAAAAAGAACCGGCTACTGGATGGTGAACAGCCATTTCACCTAATGCACGCATCACCATAAATACGGCAGCACCGCCGATTAAATAGGCGAGTAATACGGCTGGGCCAGCTTGCTGGATAGCAGCTGCGGAGCCATAGAACAGCCCAGTGCCTATTGCGGAACCTAATGCCATAAAGCGGATATGCCGCCCGGTTAGACCCCGTTTCAGCTGAGTTTCATTATTCTGCATTATTTATTCCTGTCACTTTCTCAGTGCTAGATATATTTTAAGCACACAATGCCCCGACGAGCTGTATGTTAGCCAAGTGAAGCAAACCGTGTACCTTACCATAAAGATTGATGTTCGCGGGATAGATATCTGCAATAATGCGCTCTTACCTAATGAAACCAGAGATTTTTATGTTTTACCCGATTAACGAAGTATTTCAGACATTGCAGGGAGAAGGTTTTTTCACGGGAGTCCCGGCAATTTTTATTCGTCTGCAAGGGTGTCCAGTCGGTTGTAGCTGGTGTGATACTAAACACACTTGGGAGAAAAAAGCTGAAAAACAGCGGATGTTGGAGACAGTCTTACTGAAGACGGGTGAAAGTGATGAATGGGGTGAAGCATCACCTAAGCAAATTGCAGCACTTTTTGTTCAACAGGGATATACCGCACGCCATGTTGTGATTACTGGTGGTGAGCCTTGTATTTACGATCTTGTTCCTCTGACTGAAGAATTGGAAAACCTTGGCTATCAATGTCAGATAGAAACCAGTGGTACGTATCATGTTAAATGCTCTGCGGCTACTTGGGTGACTGTTTCACCAAAAGTTAAAATGCGTGGTGGTTATCAGGTATTGCAGCAGGCTTTGCAAAGAGCTAATGAAATAAAACACCCGGTTGCACGGGAAAGAGATATTGAAGCATTGGATGAGTTATTGGCGACATTAGATGACAACTCATCGCGTATTATTGCGTTGCAACCGATTAGCCAGAAAGAAGATGCCACTCGTTTATGTATTGAAACTTGTATTGCCCGCAATTGGCGGCTTTCTATGCAAACACATAAATATCTGAATATTGCCTGAGAAGAGATTACTGCACTAGAGATTTCCTGGTGCAGTAACTTATTTTATTTTCCGCGGAAAATGCAGCCTGCATTACAGGTTTCTTTCACCATAACGGCACTTAGTTGTGGAACTTTGGGTTTAACTTTAGCCCAAATCCAGGCTGCCAGTACTTCGCTGGTCGGGTTTTCTAGCCCAGGGATATCATTTAGGTAGTGGTGATCTAGCTGTTCCCAAACAGGTTTAAAAATAGTTTTTAGATCAGCAAAGTCCATAATCCAGCCACTATGAGGATCTACTTCCCCGGTAATTTCCAGCCGTACTATAAACGAATGCCCATGTAGACGCCCGCATTTATGGCCTTCTGGAACATGTGGCAGACGGTGGGCGGCTTCAAATTGAAAGTCTTTAAAAATCGTTGTGCTCATAGTGGTTCTCCCTGACTTCAAAAAACCCGTTATTCTACCCGATCTTCTGAATTAAACCCGGTTTTTTCCTTTTTTTGCAATTGTCCTTATTAACTGTTTTATAGGTATATTAAATCTGTAAATATGGTTAGGCGTTTTGGTTATTTGATATTGCGATAGTTTCTTTAAATAGTGACAAGTTGCTGAGATAACCTTACTAACTATCCCTATTTATTAAAAATAACGGACACTGGTAACCGTAAAGGGCAGCATAGGATAATGAGCATAAAACCACCTTCAATTTCACTTCTTCCGGTTTCGCCTGAACAACTAGCGCGTTTGCAATCGGCAATTGGGGATTTTTCTTCAAATCAATTAGCTTGGTTGTCTGGTTATTTTTGGGGAATGGTGAATCAACAGTCACAGTCTCAGGTTGTGGCTTCGGCGGCACCGGTACAAGAGACAATTACATTAATTTCAGCTTCACAAACAGGTAATGCTCGTCGTTTAGCTGAGCAACTGCGTGATACTTTGTTGGCAGAAAAGCTCAATGTTAATTTGGTCAATGCTGGTGATTATAAATTTAAGCAAATTGCTCAAGAGAAGATATTAATAATTATTGCTTCTACTCAAGGGGAAGGAGAACCTGCCGAAGAAGCGGTTGCACTATATAAATATCTTCATTCTAAAAAAGCACCAAAGCTGAGTGATACTGCATTTGCAGTTTTTAGTCTGGGTGATATTTCTTATGAAAAATTCTGTCAGGCAGGAAAAGATTTCGATAACCGTTTGAATGAACTCGGTGCTCAACGGCTGCTGGATCGTGTAGATGGTGATGTGGAATATCAAGAGGCCGCAGCCCAGTGGCGTAAGCAATTAACTGAAATCCTGAAACAGCGTATTCCTGCTCAGACAGAGACTGTAATTGTTTCTACACAGAGCAGCTCGGTAAATGAAGTTTTCTCAACGTCTTATACTAAACAAGCACCACTGACCGCTGCCTTATCAACCTGCCAGAAAATAACTGGCCGTGGTTCTGATAAAGATGTCCGCCATATTGAAATTGATCTGGGAGATTCAGGTCTGCGTTATCAGCCTGGTGACGCTTTGGGAGTTTGGTTTGAAAATGATCCAGATCTGGTGGATGAAGTTTTGAATCTGCTCTGGTTGAAAGGAACAGAACCTGTTGAGATTAATGGACAGAAATTATCATTAACAGAAGCGCTGATCAGCCATGTTGAACTCACTCAAAATACCAGTGTGATTGTAGAAAAATATGCTGTTCTGGCGAAAGATGAAAAGTTGCTTTCTCTGATTGCTGATAAACAGGCATTGCAGCAATACGCTCACAATAAACCTATCGCCGATATGATAAGAGAAGCGGCTTCTCAGCCCGAAGCACAGCAGTTTATTGATTTACTGCGACCGCTGACACCAAGGCTCTATTCAATTTCTTCCTCCCAGGCTGAAGTGGAAAATGAAGTTCATATTACAGTAGGTGTCGTTCGTTATGAAATTGATGGACGCGCTCGCACTGGCGGTGCGTCCGGCTACTTAGCGGATCGTTTGTCAGAAGAGAGTGACATTCGTATTTTTATTGAACATAACGACAATTTTCGTTTGCCGACCGATCCACAAACACCTGTCATTATGATTGGGCCGGGAACCGGGATTGCCCCATTCCGGGCATTTATGCAGCAAAGAGATGCAGATGGAGCAGAGGGGAAAAATTGGCTGTTCTTTGGTAATCCACATTTTACTGAAGATTTTCTCTATCAAGTGGAATGGCAGCGTTATGTGAAAGAGGGCCTGTTAACCCGCATTGATCTGGCATGGTCCCGCGATCAGCAGCATAAAATTTATGTACAAGACAAACTGTGTGAGCAGGGTGAAGAAGTATGGCGCTGGATAAAGGAAGGTGCACATCTGTATGTGTGCGGTGACGCAAACCGCATGGCGAAAGATGTAGAGCATACATTGCTAGATATTATTTCTAAGCATGGTGGCATGGATATCGAACAGGCAGATGAATTCTTAAGTGAACTGCGCCTTGAGCGCCGTTATCAGAGAGATGTGTACTAATGAGCGATAAACAACATGGTCCTTTGATTGTCGAAGGTAAGCTGGCTGACAGTGAGCGAATGAAGCGAGAGAGCAACTTCTTGCGAGGTACGATTAGCGAAGATTTAACTAATGGCTTGACAGGAGGTTTTGAAGGGGACAATTTCCTGTTGATTCGTTTTCATGGCATGTATCAGCAGGATGATCGTGATATCCGTGCCGAACGAGCAGAGCAAAAGCTGGAACCACGTCATGCAATGATGTTGCGCTGTCGTTTGCCGGGTGGCGTTATTACACCACAGCAATGGCTGGGGATTGATAAATTTGCAGAAGAGAACACGCTCTACGGTAGTATCCGGTTGACTAATCGCCAGACATTTCAATTTCATGGCATTTTGAAAGGAAATGTAAAACCGGTGCATCAGTTGCTGAATCAGGTCGGTTTGGATTCGCTTGCGACGGCGAATGATGTTAACCGAAATGTGCTTTGTACCTCAAACCCTATTCAATCAGAGCTGCATCAGCAAGCTTACGAATGGGCAAAGAAAATCTCAGAACACTTGCTGCCACGTACCCGTGCTTATGCTGAACTCTGGTTGGATAAAGAAAAAGTTGTGACGACTGATGAAGAGCCGATTCTGGGGCCTACTTATTTGCCGCGTAAATTTAAGACCACGGTAGTTATTCCTCCGCAGAATGATGTTGATCTACATGCCAACGATCTGAACTTCATTGCAATTTCAGCAGATGGCAGGTTGGTTGGTTTTAATGTGCTGGTGGGTGGTGGTTTAGCAATGACTCACGGCGATAAAAATACCTATCCGAGTTTGGCGAGTGAGTTTGGCTATATTCCGCTTGAGCATACACTGGCGATTGCTGAAGCTGTGGTGACAACTCAGCGTGATTGGGGTAACCGGACTGAGCGTAAAAATGCCAAAACCAAATATACGTTGGAGCGGGTTGGCGTTGACACTTTTAAAGAAGAAGTGGAGAAACGCTCAGGTGTGAAATTCGAAGCAATTCGGCATTATGAATTTACTGGTCGTGGTGATCAAATTGGGTGGTTAAAAGGAATCGATGATAAATGGCATTTGACACTGTTTATTGAGAATGGTCGCCTCTTAGATTACCCTGGTAGACCGTTGAAAAGTGGCATTGCTGAAATTGCAAAAATTCACAAAGGGGATTTTCGTCTGACTGCCAATCAGAACTTAATCATTGCGGGAATTCCTGAAAGTGATAAACAACGAATTGAAACTATCGCCCGTGAACATGGGTTGATTAACGATAAAACCACTGTCCAGCGCGAAAATTCAATGGCTTGTGTCTCTTTCCCAACTTGTCCGTTGGCAATGGCTGAAGCAGAACGTTTCTTACCAGAATTTGTCACTTATGTTGAACAGCTGATGAGTAAACACGGTATTGGTGATGAACATATTGTTTTACGGGTGACAGGTTGTCCGAATGGTTGCGGGAGAGCTATGTTGGCGGAAGTGGGATTGGTGGGTAAAGCGCTTGATCGTTATAACCTCCATCTTGGTGGTAATCGGATCGGTACCCGTATTCCACGCATGTATAAAGAGAATATCAGTTCGGAAGAGATCTTATCCATCATGGATAAACTTATCGGACGCTGGGCTATAGGTCGGCAGCCAAATGAATGTTTTGGTGATTTCTTGATCCGCACAGATATTATTAAGCCAGTACTGGATTCGGCCCGTGATTTTTATGATTGGCAGGAGGTGGTATGAGCCAATTCAGTTTATCTCAATGTGTCAGTATGACCGCTGAACAGCAAGCGCAATCACTGGCGGAGATTAATCTTCGGCTTGAAATGATGGATGCTCACCAGCGGGTAAACTGGGCATTGGAAAATTTGCCAGGGGAATTTGTTCTTTCCTCCAGTTTTGGTATACAAGCGGCGGTATGTCTTCATTTAGTGACACAAGAATATCCTGATATTCCGGTCATTCTTACTGATACCGGTTATCTATTCCCTGAAACTTATCAATTCATAGATAAACTCACAACGCAGTTAAAACTGAATTTACAAGTATTTAGTGCTGAGCATTCTCCGGCCTGGCAGGAAGCGCGTTATGGGAAATTGTGGGAGCAAGGCGTAGAGGGAATAGAACGTTACAATCAGATGAATAAAGTTGAACCAATGAATCGGGCTTTGAAAAATCTGAGAGCACAAAGTTGGTTTGCTGGTTTACGCCGTCAGCAATCTGAAAGTCGATCAAAATTACCGGTTTTGGCTGTACAGCGCGGAGTATTTAAGATTTTGCCGATTATCGACTGGGATAACCGGCGCGTGCATCAATATCTGACAAAGCATGACTTGGAATATCATCCATTATGGGAACAAGGTTATATTTCTGTTGGTGACATCCATACAACTCAAAAATGGGAACCGGGTATGAGTGAAGAACAAACCCGTTTTTTTGGCTTGAAGCGAGAATGTGGGTTACATGAGAATTAAAAACCCAGTATTTCCTGAGTGGGATTGATGATCAAGCCCTCGCTTTGTTTTAAGGCGAGGGTGATGATTAATATAAATAGTCTGAAAGACAATTTAGTCCTGATGTGTAATGGATTTTTACGCGTGTTTCATTCGTTCATTTAAAGTTTCAATGATGAACGCATTCACCGAAATCTGGTGCTCGGCTGCTGCACAATGCAATCGCTCTCCAAATGATTCGGGGTAGCGCAGAGTAAATGTTTTGATTTTTTCTTGCCTTGCATAAGGTTCAATACCTGATGCGCTACAATCTTCAATATATTCATGTAGAGATATTTTGCCCTCATCTTGCAATCCCTGAATACTATCAGAGACAAAATCACAATAACCAGACAGCCCTAAAAATTTACCCCTGAACATGCCAATTTCTGGCACGTAGCTAATAATAGCCTGCTGTCCGGCTATTACCATTGTATTTTGTACTGTCATCTTCATGGCTTAACTCCTATGCTTTCTAACCATTCTCGTAGGCTGACGACGGCTCCTTTGTCAGTATCTGGTGAGGGATGTGGACGGTGAAACCTGGAAAGACTACCGCTTAGCAACAGCCTGCAACGTGAACCTTTCCCCTCTTTAACCTCACCTCCCAGAGCGATTATGAGTGATTCCACGTCAGACCACTTAATTCCCGCAGGAACAGGCATTTTAAATATCTGCTCCAACGTATTTTTTTGCCTCTTCCTGAGCATTGAAACCTATTCTTTCATTTCTCGTATTGCTTTCTGTGAAGTCAGATTATGAAGTTATATTGAACTCAATGACATATGAAGTCAAATTTTGAAGTCATTTATTTTTCCTGCCCTTAGCGATTTAGTGCAAAAAAACACACTAGCCCTGTTCTAGAGAGGTTGGCTATATTCCATTACAGAACTATTAATTCCTTTTTATCATTTTATAACTTGACCACCGACTCATATATTCATTCGAAACAGTTTCATTACTTATAAATATTTCACTGGATATCAAGGGCAATTGTGGATTACTTACCGATATTTGTTGAACTTAAAGGGCGGTTTATATTACTTATCGGTGGTGGAGAGGTGGCGGCACGTAAAGCAACCCTACTACTACGGGCAGGTGCATTATTACGGGTTGTAGCCCCTGAGTTGTGCTCAGAATTACAACAGCGTTATCAAGTGGGGGAGGTGGAATGGGATCAGAGAGAATTCCAACCTGAATATCTTGATGGCATCTTTTTAGTGATTGCCGCGACTGATAACCATGCTCTTAATCATCGGGTCTTTGCCGAGGCTGATAAGCGCGGTATTTTGATCAATGTGGTTGATGATCAGTCTCATTGCTCATTTATTTTTCCATCAATAATTGACCGTTCGCCAGTTCTGGTGGCGATTTCATCAGCCGGAAAAGCGCCGGTATTAGCACGTTTAATCCGAGAAAAGCTGGAAGCGTTACTTCCTTTCAGTCTTGGTACGATGGCGAAAATTGCCGGCAATTGGCGTGAACGTGTGAAACAGCGATTAACTTCTATGCGCCAGCGCCGCTCTTTTTGGGAACACGCTTTCAATGGACGTTTTGCTATGCTGGTTGCAAACGGCCAGATCCAACAAGCGGAAAAGCAGCTTGAACAACAACTGGAACAGCCTGATTTACCGGGAGAACTGGCTTTGGTTGGGGCAGGTCCGGGTGATCCGGGATTGCTGACGTTAAAGGGATTACAGGTTATTCAGCAGGCTGATGTGGTACTTTATGATCATTTGGTCAGCAGAGATGTATTGGATCTGGTTCGCCGTGATGCAGATAAAATTTGCGTTGGTAAAAGAGCGGGCAATCACTCTGTTTCTCAGGCGGAAACTCATCGGTTAATAGTGAAATTTGCCAGACAAGGGAAAAAAGTAGTTCGTCTTAAAGGTGGTGATCCCTTTATTTTTGGTCGCGGGGGAGAAGAGTTACAAGTTGCAGCATCAGCAGGTATTCCTTTTCAGGTCGTACCGGGAATTACTGCCGCTATCGGAGCGACTGCGTATGCCGGAATTCCGCTAACTCACCGGGAATATTCGCAGAGTATCACTTTTATTACCGGTCATTGCCGAGAAAATGGTAATGAATTGGATTGGCAGGCTTTGGCCGGAGGTCATCAGACACTGGCGATTTATATGGGAACGGTAAAAGCCGCCTTGATAAGTCATCAACTTATTTTACATGGGCGAGCGGAAGATACACCCGTGGCCGTTATTGGTTGTGGTACTCGCCCAGAACAGCAAGTATTGACAGGCACTTTGCTCGAACTGGAACAGTTAGCACAGCAGGCACCGTCACCGGCCTTACTGGTAGTGGGTGAGGTTGCTCAACTCCACCATCAGATAGCTTGGTTCGGGCAACAACCTATTGCCACGGTAAGCCGTCCGGCAGTAGTCGATTTTGCATAAGGGAGTCGTAATGGACGAGAAAAGATTGACACACTTGCAGCAACTTGAAGCTGAAAGTATCCATATCATGCGGGAAGTGGCCGCAGAGTTTGAGAATCCGGTGATGCTTTACTCCATTGGTAAAGATTCTTCAGTCATGCTTCATCTTGCGCGTAAGGCGTTCTATCCGGGAACACTGCCATTTCCTTTATTGCATGTGGATACAGGCTGGAAATTCCGCGAGATGTACGAGTTCCGCGATCGTACCGCTAAGAATTATGGTTTTGAACTATTGGTGTATCGCAATCCGCAAGGGGAAACCATGGGAATAAACCCATTTATTCATGGTAGCGCTAAACATACTGACATCATGAAAACGGAAGGATTGAAACAGGCATTGGATCAATATGGTTTTGATGCAGCTTTTGGTGGCGCTCGTCGTGATGAAGAAAAATCGCGTGCCAAGGAGCGTATTTATTCATTCCGTGACCGTTCTCATCGCTGGGACCCTAAAAACCAGCGTCCTGAATTGTGGCGTAATTACAACGGCCAGATTAACAAAGGTGAAAGCATTCGAGTGTTCCCGCTGTCTAACTGGACTGAACTGGATGTTTGGCAATACATCTATCTGGAGCAAATTGATATCGTTCCTCTCTATTTTGCCAAACCACGCCCGATACTGGAGCGTGATGGCACACTGATTATGGTTGATGACGACCGGATCGATCTGAAACCTGGCGAAGTTATCAGCCAACGCAAAGTACGATTCCGTACTCTTGGTTGCTGGCCACTAACAGGAGCGGTGAAATCCGATGCTGAAACACTGCCAGAAATTATTGAAGAGATGCTGATATCTACGACAAGTGAGCGGCAAGGGCGGCTGATTGACAGTGATCAATCTGCTTCTATGGAACTGAAAAAACGTCAGGGTTATTTCTAAGGAGAACGACCATGTCA
Organism: Photorhabdus heterorhabditis; assembly: GCF_001280945.1. Lineage (NCBI taxonomy): Bacteria > Pseudomonadati > Pseudomonadota > Gammaproteobacteria > Enterobacterales > Morganellaceae > Photorhabdus > Photorhabdus heterorhabditis. The sequence goes on from NZ_LJCS01000045.1 coordinate 11,893, forward strand.
GCACTTGCACAAAATGAAGTTATTGCTCATCAAATTAAACAACAGGGTGGTGTGGAGGCTTATCTGCGTGCTCAACAGGATAAAGGATTACTGCGTTTCTTGACCTGTGGCAGCGTGGATGATGGTAAAAGTACGCTGATCGGACGTCTGTTACATGATACCCGTCAGATCTACGAAGATCAGCTTTCAACCTTGCAAAATGACAGCAAACGGATCGGTACCCAAGGTGAAAAATTGGATCTGGCTTTGCTGGTGGATGGTCTTGCCGCAGAGCGCGAACAGGGTATTACCATTGATGTGGCTTATCGCTATTTCTCAACAGAAAAACGCAAATTTATCATTGCTGATACACCGGGCCATGAGCAATACACCCGCAATATGGCAACTGGCGCATCGACTTGTGATCTCTCTATTCTGTTAATTGATGCCCGTAAAGGTGTTCAGGAGCAGACTCGTCGTCATAGTTTTATCAGTACATTGCTGGGAATTCGCCACTTGGTGGTTGCCGTGAATAAAATGGATCTGATGGAATACTGTCAGGAAGTTTTTGATCAGATCAAACAGGATTATATGAATTTCGCCGCTCAATTGCCGACAGATTTGGTAGTTTATTTTGTTCCGATCTCAGCACTGGATGGCGACAACATTGTCACCAGAAGTACCAATATGGCTTGGTATGAAGGGCCAACATTGTTGGATATTCTTGAAATCGCAGATGTGAAGAAAGAAGCATCGAAGCAGTTATTACGTTTCCCGGTACAATATGTCAGCCGGCCTGATCTCGATTTTCGTGGTTACAGTGGCACTCTCTCATCTGGGGTTTTGCGTAAGGGGCAGAAAATTAAAGTCATGCCGTCCGGTGTAATCTCTCAAGTGGCGCGGATCGTAACGTTTAATGGTGATTTGGATTTTGCTGTCCCTGGTGAAGCAATCACCGTGGTATTGAAAGATGAAGTCGATATCAGCCGGGGAGATCTCCTGATTTCTGCTGATGATGAAATGATTGTTACTCGGCATGCGTTGGTGGATGTGGTATGGATGTCTGAACAGCCTTTGGTGCAGGGACAGAATCTTGATATCAAAGTGGCGGGTAAAAAGAGTCGTGGAAAAGTTGAAAATATTCAGTATCAAGTGGATATCACTAGCCTGACACAACGGGTCACTGTTAATTTGCCCTTGAATGCAATCGGGTCGGTGGAATTTTCTTTTGAGGAACCATTAATGCTCGATAGCTATCAACAAAATAGTGATACTGGCGGCATTATTTTTGTTGATCGGCTGACTAATGTTACTGTTGGCGCGGGTTTGGTACGAGAAATTCAGACAGATGTTTATGAAGGACCAAAAGAATTTAGTGAATTTGAACTGGAATTGAACCGGTTAATTCGTCGCCATTTCCCGCACTGGGGGGCCAGAGATTTACTGGGAGGTAAATAAGTTGGCTGACATTGAAAATTTGGTGCCGAAAAATGTGGTCTGGCATGCACATCAACTGACCAGAGCGCAGCGAGAAGCTGAAAATGGACATCCTGCACTGGTTATTTGGTTCACAGGTTTATCAGGTTCTGGGAAATCCACTGTGGCCGGTGCTTTGGAACAGGCACTGTTTCAACGAGGAATAAAAACTTATCTACTTGATGGCGATAATCTGCGTCATGGCCTTTGCAGTGATTTGGGCTTTTCTGAACAGGACAGGCAGGAAAATATCCGCCGGGTGGGTGAAGTTGCCAATTTGATGGTAGATGCGGGTTTAGTCGTGCTGACTGCTTTTATTTCCCCTCATAAAGCAGAGAGGCAAAAGGTTCGTGAACTACTGGAGCCGGGGCAATTTATTGAAGTTTTTGTCGATACGCCGTTGGAAATCTGTGAATCCCGTGATCCTAAAGGATTATATAAAAAAGTTCGTGCGGGTGAAATTCGTCATTTTACGGGGATTGATTCAGTTTACGAGGTTCCTGAGCACCCGGAAATTTACCTTTCAGGCCAACAACCTGTTGAAGCATCGGTGGAACAGTTGCTGATGGAACTGGAAAAGCGTGGAATTATACGTTTAACAGTTAATAACGCATAACATTCATATATACCTAATAGATTTCAAGATGGATCGCGACGGCCAGGGAGCGAATCCCCGGGAGCATAGATAACTATGTCATAGAGAACTCTGTGACCGGGGTGAGTGAGTGCAGCCAACCAAGAGGCAACTTGAAAGATAACAGGTATAAAGCACATTATTAAACTTCTGTGATGTGCTTATGTAATAACTTCATTCAACTATTTTTTCCCCTATCATGTTTTGTGATAGTAGCGTCATTCTTTGAGTTATGGGATGATTGACAGATATTTCAGGGGGCGGAAATGGGTAAGCTAACGCTGCTATTACTGGTTTTACTCGGATGGTTACAGTATTCACTGTGGCTTGGCAAAAACGGTGTTCATGATTATGTGCAGATTAAGAATGATGTTGCTGCGCAAGAACGCAAGAACAGTAAACTTAAAGTGCGCAATGCTCAGCTATCGGCGGAAATTAATGATCTCAATGGTGGGCAGGAAGCTATTGAAGAACGAGCCCGTAGTGTACTGGGTATGGTAAAACCTGGTGAGACCTTCTATCGTTTAATCGCTGATAAATCTAAAGAAAACACTTCACTGCCCTCGACACCTAATAATACTCAATAATCAAAATGAACAATCTATTACTTCGTTCCTGTGCTGATATTATTGCTTTGATACCAGCTGCGGGTATTGGCAGCCGAATGAATTCGGATTGCCCAAAGCAGTATCTGTCTATTGCTGGAAAAACTGTTATTGAACATACCTTAGCTGCATTACTTGGTCATCCTCGTATTCAGCGCATTGTGGTTGTTTTAAATCCCGCTGACACTCAGTTTCAATTCCTTGACGTTGCTTCAGATCCACGCATTACTACGGTAACCGGTGGTGAACAGCGTGCAGATTCTGTATTAGCTGGTTTAAATTATTTGGCTCATTTGGCCGAAAATAATCATTGCTGGGTTTTGGTACATGATGCAGCTCGCCCCTGTTTACACCACGACGATCTTGAACGTTTGCTACAACTAACAGAAGCAGAGGTGCGGGGAAATATGGCATGTGGTGGTATTTTGGCATCTCCGGTCCGCGATACGATGAAACGTGGACGGGTTGATCAGGCGGTTATTGACCATACGGTAGAACGTCAAGATCTCTGGCATGCACTGACACCGCAGCTTTTTCCATTGATGTTACTGAGAGATTGCTTGTCAAAAGCACTTTCGCAACACGTCAACATCACTGATGAAGCTTCTGCATTGGAGTATTGTGGTTATCAACCAGTATTGGTTAACGGGCGTTCTGACAATATAAAAGTTACGCGCCCTGAGGATTTGGCATTGGCAGAATTTTATCTGTCCAGAAAATGTAAGGAGCAGGCATCATGAGAATCGGACATGGTTTCGATGTGCATAAATTTGGTGGTGAAGGGCCGATTATTATCGGTGGTGTCCGCATCCCTTATGAACAAGGACTACTGGCGCACTCTGATGGTGATGTTGCGCTACATGCAGCAACAGACGCCTTGTTAGGAGCTGCGGCATTGGGTGATATCGGTAAATTATTTCCTGATACTGATCCCGCATTTAAAGGGGTGGATAGCCGTAAGTTATTACGTGAAGCCTACCGTCGTATCAGAGAAAAGGGTTACCGGATTGGTAATCTGGATATCACGATTATTGCGCAAGCACCAAAAATGCTGCCGCATGTTCCGCAAATGAGAGTCAATTTGGCTGAAGATCTGCAATGCCACCTTGATGATATCAATGTAAAAGCCACAACCACCGAAAAATTGGGATTTGTTGGGCGTAAAGAAGGTATTGCTTGCGAAGCGGTTGCTTTGCTGGTTAAGGAATAATTGATGGTATTAGCTGAATTAAACTGGCTGTATGGACAACCGGAAGCAACTGGAATATTAAAAGCTTCGCCGGAAGATTTTATTGTCTGCGAAGATTTGGGGTTTTCTCCTGACGGAGAAGGAGAACACTTGATGGTACATATCCGTAAAACGGGTTGTAATACTCAATGTGTTGCAGATAATCTCGCCCGTTTTGCTGGAGTATCCTCTAAATCGGTTAGCTATGCGGGTTTAAAAGACCGTAATGCAGTGACAGAACAGTGGTTTTGCTTACACCTACCGGGTAAACAGAACCCTGATTTTGCATCGTTTCAGCTTGAAGGGTGTGAAATTCTGGCGACAGAACGTCAGAAACGTAAACTTCGTATCGGCGCATTGAAAGGAAATTCATTCACACTGATTTTACGCGAAATCAGTCATCACCAGTTTGTTGAAAACAGATTACAGCTGATTCAGCAAGGTGGAGTTCCTAATTATTTTGGTGAACAGCGTTTTGGGCATGATGGACAAAATCTGGTTCAGGCGCAGCGTTGGGCAAATAATGAGATTCGGGTAAGAGAGAGAAATAAACGCAGTTTTTACCTATCAGCCAGTCGCAGTGCTATGTTTAATACGGTGGTCAGTGCGCGGATTGCTCGGGATCAGCAGCGGCAAGTGATTAATGGTGATGCTTTACAATTGACAGGGCGTGGCAGTTGGTTTGTTGCTAATGAAGTTGAGTTGCCTATATTGCAACAGCGGGTAATTGACAATGAACTACGGATAACGGCTCCTCTGCCTGGTCATGGTGAATTGGGAACACTGCATCAATCTGCGGATTTTGAGCGGCAATGTTTGCAGCCCTATGAATCGTTATGGGAACTTATTAAGCGTGAAAGAGTGGATTGCTCCCGCAGAGCCATACTGGTGCAACCTCAGCACTTGAGCTGGGAATGGTTAGATAATGCCACTGTAAAAGTCAGTTTCTGGTTGCCAGCTGGTAGTTTTGCTACCAGTGTGGTCAGGGAAATCATCAAGCAGGATCAAAATGATGTTACGAATATTACTGAGTAATGATGACGGTGTCACTGCACCAGGGATTCAGGTTTTAGCGGCAGCTTTACGGGAAAGTTATCATGTGCAGGTTATTGCGCCTGACCGTAACCGGAGTGGTGCATCAAATGCATTGACACTTGATCGTTCGTTAAGAATTAATACGCTGGAGAATGGCGATATATCGGTATTGGACGGTACACCGACAGATTGTGTCTATCTTGGCGTTAATCGCCTGGTTCTCCCTCGCCCGGAAATTGTTATTGCTGGTATTAATCGAGGTCCTAATCTTGGGGATGATGTGATTTATTCCGGTACAGTTGCTGCTGCAATGGAAGGCCGTCACTTGGGATTACCTGCTTTGGCTATTTCACTTGATGGCGAACGGCATTACGAAACAGCGGCAGAAATCACATGTCGTTTGCTGCAAATGTTACAAACAACGTCTTTGAGAGCGGGTAATATTCTGAATGTGAATGTTCCTGATCTGCCACTTGAGCAAATTAAAGGTTTTCGAGTTACACGTTGTGGTAGTCGTCATGCCGCGGAAGAAGTCTATTCCATGCAAGATCCAAAAGGGAATACACTTTACTGGTTGGGGCCGCCAGGAGATAAACGTGATGCCGGTCCTGAAACAGATTTTGCAGCTGTAGAGCAGGGGTATGTATCCATTACGCCATTGCAGGTAGATCTGACTGCGTATAAAGCGCAGGAATTAGTGAAAGATTGGTTAATTAAAGCTGAGGTTAATGGAGAATGCTGAGTAGTCGGGCAATGCAAAATTTGCTGACACAATTGCGCCAGCAGGGAGTAAACGATGAGTGTTTACTGGCAGCTATTTCAGCTGTGCCCAGAGAACGTTTTGTCGATGAAGCGCTGGCTCATAAAGCTTATGAAAACACCGCCTTACCTATAGGTTATGGGCAAACGATTTCTCAGCCTTATATTGTTGCTCGCATGACTGAACTGCTTCAATTAACACCGGATGCTAAGGTGCTGGAAATTGGTACCGGCTCCGGTTATCAGACGGCAATATTAGCTCGTTTGGTTAAACATGTTTTCTCGGTAGAGCGGATAAAAGGTTTACAATGGCAGGCTAAACGTAGGTTGAAACAGCTTGATTTACATAATGTTTCAACCCGTCATGGCGATGGTTGGCAAGGGTGGCCGTCGCGTGGGTTGTTTGATGCTATCATTGTGACCGCAGCGCCTCCGTATATCCCACAAGAACTTATGTCCCAGCTTTCTGATGGTGGTGTTATGGTTTTGCCCGTTGGTGAGCATACACAGCTTCTTAAGTCGGTGAAACGTCATGGCAATGGTTTTCATAGCGAAGTGATCGAAGCTGTACGTTTTGTCCCTCTTGTGCAAGGGGAATTAGCTTAATTTCTTAGCCTATTACAACTATTTTTCAATTAATGGTTATATCTGCTTTAATAAGCGAAATATTTTTGTTTTGAGATTTTTGTGGTTATGTATGATCTTTAAGAATTGTTGGTTTTTACGCTTATATTTGCCGTTATGGGGGAAGGAAGTATGAATTCAGGAAGCCCAATGAAAAAAATACAGCGGATTGTAACTTGTTCATTGATAGGAATCTGGTTAGTCGGCTGTGCAAATACACCGACTCGCCCTGCGCCTATCACCAGTGTCGATCAGGAACAAAATCGGAGTATCAGTCGTCCGGTAATATCTTCTGGCAGCTCTGCTATATCTACACCAATGGCATCTTCACCTTCATCAATTAGTGCTACTGGTGGAGATTCACAAGGGGGAATAGTTTATAACCGCAATTATGAAAATATTCCTAAAGGTAGCTATAACGGCAATACTTACACAGTAAGACATAGTGATACTCTGTTTTATATTGCATGGATTACTGGCAATGATTTTCGTGATCTTGCGAGCAAAAATAATATTTCAGAACCTTATAGTCTAACGGTGGGGCAGACTTTGAGGACGGGTAATAGTGGGATTTTAACCACTTATAACCATAATCAAATTCAAACAACCCTGGTTGATTCTCAATCAACTAATGCGTATCCTGCAAATTCTGGAAAACAAAAGAGTGTAAAAATGTTGCCACAGGCAACGACCTCAACAATAAACAATACGTATGTAAAGTCACCGACGACAACCGTAAGCAGTGTTGTTAGTCATTGGATGTGGCCTGCTGAAGGTAAAGTGATTGAGAATTTCTCTGATACCCAAGGGGGTAACAAAGGGATTGATATTGCAGGTAGTCGTGGTCAGTCAGTATTTGCGACATCAGGTGGTCGGGTGGTATACGCCGGAAATGCCTTACGTGGATATGGAAATCTGATAATTATAAAACATAACGATGACTACCTGAGTGCCTATGCTCATAACGATACAATGCTGGTTCGTGAGCAACAGGATATTAAAGCAGGGCAGAAAATTGCCACTATGGGTAGCACCGGTACTAGCTCTGTAAGATTACACTTTGAAATTCGTTACAAGGGAAAATCCGTAAACCCGCTGCGTTATCTTCCGCAGCGATAAACTGGGCAGAATGCTGAATTCTGCCTGCATTATCTCGGGTAGGGGCAGCTTATGAGCCAAAATACGCTGAAAGTTAGTGATTTGTATGATGATGCGGATTTAGATGAAAGCGGTATTGAAGCTGACGACTTCGATGAGAAATTATTGAAGAATGGTGAGGATGACCTAACTGATCTTGAGAATGACTTAGATGTATTGCAGGGTATGAACCAGCGAGTTCTTGATGCAACACAGCTTTATCTCGGAGAGATTGGTTTTTCTCCTCTGTTGACGGCAGAAGAAGAGGTTTTTTTTGCAAGGCGGGCATTACGTGGTGATGTATTGGCCCGCCAGAGAATGATTGAAAGTAACTTGCGATTGGTTGTTAAAATCTCCCGCCGTTACAGCAACAGAGGCTTAGCCCTTCTTGATTTGATTGAAGAAGGTAATCTTGGTCTTATCCGTGCTGTTGAGAAATTTGACCCGGAACGTGGATTCAGGTTTTCTACCTATGCAACATGGTGGATTCGGCAGACTATTGAACGGGCTATTATGAATCAAACTCGTACTATCCGGTTGCCTATTCATATTGTTAAAGAACTTAACGTCTACTTGCGTACTGCAAGAGAACTTGCCCATAAATTAGATCATGAACCCAGTCCAGAAGAGATAGCAGAAAAACTGGATAAATCGGTTGATGATGTCAGTCGTATGTTGCGATTGAATGAACGTATTATTTCGGTTGATACACCAATTAGTAGCGATTCTGACAAAGCACTATTGGATGTTTTATCAGATGAGAATGAAACAGGGCCGGAGGGAACAACACAGGAAGATGATATGAAAAAGAGTATCGTCAAATGGTTGTTTGAATTAAATTCGAAGCAACGTGAAGTATTAGCGCGTCGTTTTGGTCTCTTGGGCTATGAAGCGGAAACTTTGGAAGATGTGGGCAAAGAGATCGGTTTGACAAGGGAAAGAGTGCGTCAGATCCAGGTCGAAGGCTTGCGACGTTTAAAAGATATTATGCAAACCCAAGGTTTGAATATTGAATCATTGTTCCGTACTTAATTGTTGAGTAGTTTAGCTACTTGGGTTCTGAAGAGCTGTTATCCCTGTTTTTGCATTGTTGATGCTTGGTATTATCAGGTTCTTCAGTACCCGGTGGTTAATTATCTCTAATCTAGAGCGGTCTACACGGGTTATAATTATAAGCGAGTTTCTTATCATTCTATTAGTAATCACCAAAGATTTTATCTGTACTTACAGAATCGATCGGCCTACCTACCCATATCGCAGCGTCTACAAAGCAATTTAAATGATATTAGTAACGAGTTTATGTAAGAGAATTGTGAGTTTATTGTCATAGATGTTGTGTTTTCTATTACCATGAAATCGGTTATCTTTCTGTTTCGGTCAATCGCTTATAGGCTATAGTGCATTTTCGTTGGCGAGAAAGATGCCTGCTATAGCAACTGACTATCCTTATGGGAAACTTTACTTATAATCGATTCTGTTATGCATTAATAAATTTAATGACAAATATATTTTTGCTGATAATATAGGGCCGGTTTTATGAGTGAAAGCAGAAATAAGCTATTGACTGATAGAATAGGAGTCAGATTCGCTGTGTAATATTGCTAATGGTGGAAAAAACAGAGCGATAACAATTATCCCTTAGTTTTGTGGGTAAATGAATATCAGCGAAATAAACAAAATTTATAGAGGATATTAGCACTGGAATGTGCGATACAGCCATTTTTCATAAGGTAGTGGGTTATTGAATAATCAAATACTCAGTTTTTTCAGCAGCTTATTATGCTATAAACCGTATTCTACGGATTTTTTCGATTTGGCTTTTATCGGAGAAGAGAGTATTGCTTAAGTATTATTCATATCTCTTCTATTGTGAAAGACATGAATTCTCTTAGCGAAAAAACAGCATCTAATACGGTATAGTTTTGAGCGTGTAAAAACCTATAATCTGACATTCCTTTATTGACTTGCGTTTATAAAGATAAGGTGCCAAGTGTATTTAGCAGTATTAATAAATAAGTAAATTAAGGAATGAAACGATTACATGTTTATGGTATTGGATTGGAGGTTTAGTGAGTAGCGAGAGTCTTTTTAAGAAATGTAAAGCCTGCGGAAAAGATGTTAGTAAAACAGCTAATTCTTGTCCAGGATGTGGTGTAAAGATAAAAAAAGCAAATTTTATTAAAATTTTTGTTTTATGCATTGCCATCTTGATATTGATTAAGATAATCGCGAGTTGGAGTGAGGATGATGGAAAGCTTCAATCAGATACTGCTTCTGATACTAAAACTGTGGTAAAAAAACATGAAGCAACTATACCATCCGATCAGGCTAAATTTGTCCAGATAGTATCATCTTTCGTGGATAAATATTCTAGTGCAAAAAACGAACTCCAAAAATCATCATTAAGGGAACAGCGGAGAGTTGCACTTGCTGATGCATTTACTCAAAATTCTATTAATTCTTGGATTGGTACAATAACTGAGTTGAAAACGAACAATGACGGGAAAGCTATTTTGTCGGTAAAAGTGTCGCCAAATATTGAGTTGGCAACATGGAATAATGAATTTTCTGATATTCGTTCGGATACGTTAATTGAAAAAGACTCTACTGTTTACGATGAACTCTTTTCTTTATCTGTTGGACAGAAAGTCGAATTTTCCGGGTATTTATTTTCGTCATCGATTGATTTTTTCGAAGAAAAGAGTCTGACTACTGATGGATCTATGAAGAATCCAGAATTTTTATTTAAATTTTTCTCGGTGAAAACTGTTAACTAAGGATAAAAAATGGCATTAATAAATTGCCCTGAATGTTCAAATAGTGTTAGTGACACTTCGATTAAATGCCCGACTTGTGGTGTTCAATTGAGAAAACCTAAACGGAGCTTTTTTGGCAAGATCATTAAATGGATATTTATCGCGTTTAATGTGCTGATGGCCTATTGGCTCATTGGTGGCATGAATGCAGCTACTGAAAATATGGATCAATTATCTAATGCGGAACAGATTGGCGCGGCTATCGGTACAGGACTAGGTGCTGCAATGATTATGGGGATTTGGCTTGTTGGCGATATTATTTTAGGGATATTTGTGCTCCTTACCCGTCCAAAAGCTTAATTTGGGTTTAACAACAGATTAAATTAAAAAAAGGTGAGTATTGGCTCACCTTTTTTAATCAATGTGACATTGCTATATTCAAACTACAGGAATGCCACTGTGAAATTTAAAATCGCTATCTGGATTTTGAATCAACTCAGCTTCAATACGGCCAAAATAGTTAACTCGTTCGGTAATATCTTCATTAGCGATAGATTGTGCCAGTGCAAGATAGTCCTGGTAATGGCGTGCTTCAGAGCGAAGTAGTGAGATATAAAATTTACTCAATTCTTCATCCAGATGTGGTGCTAGTTTAGCAAAGCGCTCACAGGAGCGTGCTTCAATATAAGCCCCGATAATCAGCTTATCTATCAGTGTATAAGGTTCGTGGTTGATGATGTGGCTGAGCATTCTTTTAGCATAACGGCTGGCGCTGATGCTTTCATAGCTGATATCGCGTGCATTCATGATTTCTAGCACCTGATAGAAGTGATGTAACTCTTCTTTAATCAGCAATACCATTTTATCAATCAGATCTTGACCATATGGGGAATTAGCTTTGGCGGTGATCTGTTTGGTCGCTTGGTTCTGACTTCTTAATGAATTGAGATCGCCAATCTTCTTATAGGCAAAATCTTCATAGGGTTTAAACCATGTTAGAAGTGTATCCGCACTTCGCTGATCTACTGCATACTTGCGGATCAAATACATTGCGCTCTGTGCTGCTTTTAGTTCGCATAACAGATGATCCCGTAGAAGCACCGGTAAATTTTCAGGCTGTTTTGCTTTATCTACCCATAAGTCTGGGGTTTCACACTGCAAAAAACGGTATATTGGTTGTAAGAGGCTTTTATTGAACACTTTTTTACACCATATCTTTTAGCCGATAAATCCATTCCAAAGCTTGACGCGGAGTCAGTGAGTCTGGATTGAGATTTTCCAATGCTTCGACTGCTGGTGATATCTCCTCTGTTAATAACGCAAGTTGCGGTGTATCGACATGACTTGCGGTTGCATGGTTGGATAGCGATTCTAGTTCTTTAAGTTTCTGACGCGCCCGTTTGATAACTTCACGGGGAACCCCGGCGAGGGAAGCGACTGCCAGCCCATAACTCTTACTTGCCGCACCATCCTGTACACTGTGCATAAATGCAATAGTATCTCCATGCTCTACCGCATCCAGATGAATGTTGACCACACCTTCGAGTTTTTCCGGCAACGTAGTTAGTTCAAAATAGTGAGTGGCAAATAAGGTCATTGCTTTAATGCGGTTTGCCAGATTTTCTGCACATGCCCAGGCCAGAGAAAGACCGTCGTAGGTTGATGTGCCTCTGCCAATTTCATCCATCAAGACCAAGCTTTGTTCTGTTGCATTGTGCAGAATGTTAGCGGTTTCTGTCATTTCCACCATAAAGGTTGAACGGCCAGATGCTAGATCATCGGAAGCCCCCACACGGGTAAATATGCGATCAACCGGGCCGATGATGGCTTTTTCAGCAGGTACAAAGCTACCGATATAGGCCAGAAGTGTAATCAATGCTGCTTGACGCATATAAGTACTTTTACCACCCATATTTGGACCGGTAATAATCAACAGACGTCGTTGTGAGGATAAAGAAAGCGGGTTGGAGATAAAAGGTTCACTCAGAACTTGCTCAACAACGGGATGGCGGCCACCGGCAATTTGAATTCCCGGTTTATCACTCAATGTTGGGCAAACATAATTCAGGGTTTCAGCACGTTCTGCCAGATTTGCTAACACGTCAAGTTCAGCCAGTGCTTCGGCGCTGGCTTGTAATTCGGCCAAATGAGGCAGCAACAGATCAAATAATTCTTCGTAAAGCGCTTTCTCTATTGCCAGAGATTTCCCTTTAGAAGTCAGAACCTTATCTTCATATTCTTTTAGCTCGGGGATGATATAACGCTCAGCATTTTTCAGTGTCTGGCGGCGGACATAATGAATTGGCACCAGATGGCTTTGCCCTCGGCTAACTTGAATATAGTAACCATGAACACCGTTAAAGCCGACTTTTAGAGTATCGATACCCAGTTTTTCTCGTTCGCGGATTTCCAGTTGTTCCAGATAGTTACTGGCACCATCAGCCAGTGTGCGCCATTCATCCAGTTCGCTGTTATAACCCGGTGCGATTACACCACCGTCCCGAATCAATACCGGTGGTGTTTCTACAATCGCTTTTTCAAGCAATTCCTGTAATTCATCAAACCTGCCGATATTTTTCTGCAATTGCTTGATGTAGGGGGAATCTGAGGAGTCCATAATTTGATGGATATCCGGTAATTGCTGGAATGCATGGCGCATTTTTGCCAGATCCCGTGGTCGGGCTGAACGTAGAGCCAGGCGCGCCAATACACGTTCCAGATCACCTACTTGTAGCAAGAATGGCTGTAACTCCAACCCAATTTCCTGCAAGGTAGCAATAGCTTGTTGACGATTTTCTAATATTTGGCAGTCCCTGACAGGAGCATGCAACCAGCGTTTCAACATTCGGCTACCCATTGGGGTAACACACAGATCAAGAATGGAAGCAAGAGTATTATCTGTACCACCAGACAAGTTTTGTGTCAGTTCCAGATTACGACGGGTTGCCGCATCCATAATAACCGCATCTTGCTGGCGTTCGATGGTGATACCACGAATATGTGGTAGAGCTGTGCGCTGAGTATCTTTGACGTATTGCAATAAGCAGCCTGCGGCACGCAGAGCGAGTGCTGCTTTTTCCACACCAAAGCCAACCAGATCACGGGTACCAAATTGCAGATTCAGTTGCTGTTTTGCTGTATCCAGTTCGAATTCCCATAAAGGGCGACGGCGTAAGCCATGGCAATGTTCAATCAGAGCCATGTGTTCAAAGCTTTCAGGATAGAGTAATTCAACGGGACGGGTACGTTGCAATTCGGCGACCATCGTTTCCTGTTCTGCCATTTCAGATATTTGGAAGCGACCGGAGGTTACATCCAGCGTGGCGTAACCAAATCCTTGATTATCGTGCCAGATAGCGGCGAGCAGGTTATCTTGCCGTTCCTGCAATAACGCTTCATCTGTCACCGTTCCGGGGGTAACAATGCGAACGACTTTGCGTTCAACAGGGCCTTTGCTGGTGGCAGGATCACCAATTTGCTCACAGATAGCGACTGACTCACCCAATTGAACCAACTTAGCTAGGTAGTTTTCTACTGCATGATGTGGCACGCCTGCCATTGGAATCGGGTTACCGGCTGATTGCCCTCGTTTGGTCAGCGAGATATCCAGTAGTTTTGCGGCTTTTTTGGCATCGTCATAAAATAGCTCATAGAAATCTCCCATTCTGTAAAACAACAGGATATCAGGATGCTGTGCTTTAAGACGGAGATATTGCTGCATCATGGGCGTGTGGGTGTCGAAAGTTTCTGTATTAATCATGCAGTTGTCTTAGTTAAGTTTGTGAATCAATTCTTCCGTTATGGTATCGCACCAAGCTTTAAACTTACACAAGTAAAATCTGGAAGTAATTCGCAAATTTAGTTGGATTTTAGTCTTGTTAAATTGTAAGGATCTGAATAAATCGGAAATTAAGGACAGATATACTGCTACCGCGCGGTAAAATTGAAAGTAAAAAAATAACAGAGAATATGTCATCAAAATTAAACTGGTTAATTTAGCGAGGTTTACCAGTCTGGTATACCAAGACTGTTTTCATTATTTACAGTTAAAGTAGCAAAAGATCTGGTTCTATATGGAAGGTAAAGCGGCGTTGCCGAAATGGCTTAAAACATTTCCCAATGTTGACGGGTTTTTGCTTTCTAGCCCGAAGTTATCCCTGCCTTGATAAGAAATACCTGATAAATGTTGAAATTAAAGGAAACCAGCTAAAAGCCAGCATACTTGAATGGGGGATTTATGAAGTTTTAGATGTTATGCCCGTATCGTTTTCTTTTGAACATGCTGCGGGTTTAGTTAATCTTAAGCCACGCAAATAGGCATCATTGGCCTGATGCAGCACAATAAATGTTCTCTTTAGCGCATCAGGCCAGAAGGTTATGCTTTTCTTGTGCGAAGCTGTTTCTTGCCAGATTATTTGATCACTGAAGCATCGATCAAATAGCCACCTAGGGATGCCCAAGCGGACCACGATGATGTGGTTTGCCAGATATGCCAGAGTGCGTTATCACTGCCATGCGCAAAGACTTCAAGTTGGCCGTTGGCATTTTTCCCTACTACCGGGGCGCTGGTAATCCCGCCACCTAATGAGGACCAGTTAGACCACGGGCCGGCATGAGGTTTGGTCTGCCAGATGTGCCAGAGTGCGTTATCCCCGCCGCGTGCAAAGACTTCAAGCCGACCGTCGGCGTTGATATGTACCGCTGGATTGCTGGTAATTCCGCCACCCAATGAATCCCATTTAGACCATGGACCAGTATAGGGTTTGGTTTGCCAGATGTGCCAGAGCGCGTTATCCCCGCCGCGTGCAAAGACTTCAAGCCGACCATCGGAGTTGAGATATACCGCAGGGTCGCTGGTGATCCCGCCGCCTAATGATTCCCAGTTAGACCATGGACCGTTATGAGGTTTGGTTTGCCAGATGTGCCAGAGCGCGTTATCCCCGCCGCGTACAAAGACTTCAAGCCGACCGTCGGCGTTGATATGTACCGCTGGATTGCTGGTAATTCCGCCGCCTAATGATTCCCAGTTAGACCATGGACCGTTATGAGGTTTGGTTTGCCAGATGTGCCAGAGCGCGTTATCCCCGCCGAGTGCAAAGACTTCAAGCCGACCATCAGAGTTGACAAATACTGCTGGGTTACTCGTAATTGAGCCATTCAACGACTGCCAACCTGACCAACCGGAATTGGGGGCTGTCTGCCAGTTATGCCATAACGCATTATCTCCGCCACGTACAAACACTTCTAATCGACCGTCTGAATTGGTGTAAACAGCGGGCTTGCTGGTCACTCCTCCGCCAAGTGTGTTCCAGCCGGACCAGGAAGAATTTGCGTATGGTGCGGTTTGCCAATTGTGCCATACCGCATTATCGGTGCCCACACCGAAAACCTCGAGCCGATTATCAGAGTTGTTTGCCACCGAGACAATTGCGGACAATGCGATTGCAGCGTTCTCGATTTCTACCTCGTCTTTAACATATGACTCGGCATTATCTGGATTTGATGTTTTAATAGGTTCTTTTTGCATATATGTATCCTTTTTTAAAATAATTTTTTATATTCACTAAGCGGTAATTTAATAAGCAAAA
The DNA here is from genome assembly GCF_001280945.1 of Photorhabdus heterorhabditis. Taxonomy (NCBI): domain Bacteria; kingdom Pseudomonadati; phylum Pseudomonadota; class Gammaproteobacteria; order Enterobacterales; family Morganellaceae; genus Photorhabdus; species Photorhabdus heterorhabditis. Next base: position 27,714 of record NZ_LJCS01000045.1, read on the forward strand.
TATTTAATATTAATGTTTTTGTTCACATCCTTTTATTTGAAAAGTTAGTGGTTAATATTTTATTTGGAGTTCACTTTCGATTATTAAATTATCATAAAAATGTTGTCTTACATTATAACGTTATATGTGTTGGTATACCTTTTTAAATATAAGTACCAAAAAATTAATTATATAAACTGTTTTTTTATTTTAAAATTTATTTTGGTTTCTATTTTTTTCATATTATTTTCGTGGTGATTTTGTTTTTATTAAAAATATCTAATAGTCCTTGTTAAAGAACACAATTCGTCATCTGGCTATTGGAGGGCATAGACCCTGATTTACTTATATTTCATAAGTTGAATACTGGGCTAATTCCAGAAAATTAGGTTATATCACTGGCCCGATATAGCGCAGTGAAGCATATTGGGCCAGAAGATGACGTTCGTGTTGGGTAAAACGGGTTCCTTCCAGATTATTTAATCGCGGAAGCGTCGATTAAAGAACCACCGAGGGATGCCCAGGTGGACCACGATAATGGGGCTTGCCTGATGTTCCAGAGCGCGTTATCGGAGCCACGCGCAAAGACTTCAAGCTTACCATCGGAATCTTCCACCGCCGTTGGTGCGCTGGTGATCACGCCATTCAACGAGGCCCAGTTAGACCATGGACCGTTATGGAAACCTGTTTGCCAGATGTGCCAAAGTGCGTTATCAGTACCGCGCGCAAAGACTTCAAGCCGGTTGTCGCAGTTTTTCACTACAGCAGGGGCGCTGGTAATTACGCCTTTTAAAGATTGCCAACCCGACCACGGACCGGAATGAGGAATGGTCTGCCAGGTGTGCCAGAGTGCGTTATCAGTGCCACGTGCAAAGACTTCAAGCCGACCATCAGCGGTACCAATGACCACAGGGTCACTAGTAATTACGCCATTGAGTGACTCCCAACTTGACCACAGGTTGGAATCAGGAGCGGTTTGCCAGATGTGCCAGAGTGCGTTATCGGTACCACGGGCAAAGACCTCAAGCCGACCGTCGGAGTTGATATGGACTGCTGGGTTGCTGGTGATCACGCCATTCAACGAGGTCCAGCTCGACCATGGACCGGCATGCGCGGTAGTTTGTGAGATGTGCCAGAGTGCGTTATCGGCGCCGCGTGCAAAAACTTCAAGGCGGCCATCCGTGTTGGCATATACCGCAGGGTTACTGGTAATCACTCCACCTAAAGATTGCCAGCCTGACCAACCGGCATTGGGAGTGAGCTGCCAGTTATGCCATAACGCATTGTCTGTGCCACGTACGAATACTTCCAATCGACCATCTGTATTGATGTAAACGACGGGTTTGCTGGTCACCTGTCCGTTAAGTGAACTCCAGCCGGACCAGGTAGAGCCTGTATGTGGTGCCATTTGCCTGTTGCGCCACACAGCATTGTCAGTACCTACACCGAAAACCTCAAGCCGACCGTCAGAGGTGTTTACCACTGAGACAATTTCAGACAACGCGATTGTAGAACTTGCGATTTCTACCTCGTCTTTAATATAGGACTCGGTATTATCTGGATTTGATGTATTAATGGGTTGCATATATATTCTCTTTAAAAATAATTTTGGGGGTTCACTAAATTATCATTTAATAAGCAAGATATTTAAGTCTTTGCATTAATATTCTATTTGATGTTCGTTTATGATCCGTAAAGGTGTCAGATGATCGTGATGCTACATTATAAAACCCCATATGTTTATATGTATTTTTACATGCGGTCATTTAAAAATAATAAATTATAAATGAATTATTTTCCTGTTTTAAAATTTCCTTCTACTTATATTTCGAAATGTATTCTTATCATGATTATTCTTTTTCAATGTGAACTAAGTGTTGTCAGGTACAGGAAGTGGTCAATGAAGATGAAAACTGTTAATGGAAAATATGAAGGTTGATAGAGGTCAGTATCAGACTTGTTATGTGCAAGTCTTAGGAATAATTATCACAGTTAACAACTATACCCTTCATCCTTCAAGTTGCCCCTCGGTTGGCTGCGTTCTCTTGCCGCCGCGATGCATCTTGAAATCCATAGGGTATATATCTAATAATTTGATATTATATCAGTGATATTTCCATGATTTTCTATTTTAATTTCACTTTTTCGGTTAATTTTGCTCTTATCAATTAATAAAATGGATTGTAATGCTCGTTTTATAAGAATCTCTTTGAATGTTGCGTTATCAATATTCGAATCCCATAAATCGCCATTTGCATCAATGCCATCACAGGAAAAAATAAAGAGATCGATATCTAAATTTTTTAATTGTACAATAAGTGATGAACTAATGTAACAAGCATATTTACGATGAAGAATTCCCCCTGAACTGATTAATTGAATGCTTTTTCTCTTTGATAATTCATGACAAATACGAATACTATTCGTAAAAACAGTGATATTAATATCAGGTAGTTGTTTGGCTAAATACCAACATGTTGAACTTGCATCAAGTGCAATGATCATTCCTTCGCTTATCCAGATCACGGCTTGCTGAGCAATAAGAGATTTACTTGAAAAATGGCTTTTAACTCGAGTATTAAAGGGGTCTCCATTATCTTGTGTTTCTCTATTCCTAGGTACCCGAAGATAAGATAGGTTGATTTAAATCAGCGCCTGAACCGAATAAAGCAAATTGTGTATCATGTCCAGAGGAAATAACCGGAATTTCATCAATGGCATAACGTATAAGGTAACTCCAGTAAGCTGTTTGTGCCCCGACATAGCAAAATTGAGCTAATACCGCCCAGCGCCAGTGTTTGATTTTGATAATACGTCTCAAAGATTTAAAGAATGAGCTGTTATTGTCATGTGCGTCACTGTGTATTACTGGAAATTTGGTCAATAAAACTAAGCAGGTAATGATTAAAACGACGGCAACGATAATCATGTAAGGGGATTGTACCGCCAAAACGAGGCTATGGTTATAAGCATCAAGCTGTTTGACGGTCATTTTATCAAGTGTTTCTTGGGGTAAATGAGGAACGTTAGATAAAATTAAGCTTTGTCCAAAAACAACGGCGATAATTGCCCCAAATGAATTAAACGTTTGTGCCAGATTAATTCGAAAATGCCCGGTTTCTTCAGGTCCTAAGACGGTGACGAAAGGGTTAGCCGCTGTTTCTAAGCAGCCTAACCCAGCGGCGATAATAAAAAGCCCAAATAGGAATAGTGTATAATTCATCGCTTCTGCCGCAGGCCAAAAAAGAGCAGCACCCGCAATATAAAACAATAATCCAGTCATTATCCCCGCTTTATAACTTAACTTCTTCATTAATATGCCCGCAGGAACAGGAATAATAAAATAGCCAAAATAAAATGCTGATTGGATTAGCCCTGCCTAGAAATTTGTTAAGGTAAACGTTTTTTGAAACTGAGGTAGTAATATGTCATTTAAATTATTTGCCACCGCCCATAAAAAGAAGAGAGAACAAAAAATAGCAAAAGGAATTAAATAACCTCTGTTTTTTTTATTGTTTCGAGCTATATTTGATTGTATCGATATGTTACTCATAGCATCCTCTACATTACAGCTGATATTGTAAGCCCTTCCGCAGTAGTAGTATTTTTAGTCATCTATGAGATGATAAAGGGATCTAAATCACATTTATTTATTAATGCCGCTAAATTGTGAAGTTAATCACTGAAATAAACCTATTACATATGCTCGTTTATCTTTTCTTTTTATTTAATTTGGTCATGAAAATGACCGTATAATTTTTTTATAAAAAAACGGTCAATAAAGCCAATAAATGACTGTTTGAGTCAGAAATGAAAAATATGGAATAAAAAATAAATACAGATATTTTAAAAAATAAAGAAAGTGCTAAAAACATTTGAGCTTAATCACAAAAATTAAGCGAAACGTTTATTTAACAACAACAAAGTACTATACCCAATAGATTTCAAGCTGGATCGCGACGGCAAGGGAGCGAATCCCCGGGAGCATAGAGAACTCTGTGACCGGGGTGAGAGAGTGCAGCCAACAAAGAGGCAACTTGAAAGATAACGGGTATACTAATTAATCGACTTAAAAATAAGTTGTAATACCCGCGCGGAATGTTCTTCCCGGTGACGGAATATAGCCCAGGCTGAGAGGTTGGATATAATATTTATCAAAGACGTTATCCACACCAAATTCAAATTCTACATGCTTATTCACACGGGCCGTCAGAGAAATATCAGCCACGGTGGCTGGTCGCCAAATAATAGGTGCCAGCAAGGTAGCAGAACCTCGGCCCGGTTTTCCGGCTGGCACCGATCTTTGACCATAATGGGAGACTCTTGCATTGAGAGAGATTTGGTCGTTTAAAAATCTTTGTGTCAGATCGAGTGATACGGCGTATTTAGGGGGAATATGGTTGGTGGCATAATCTGAAGGGAGGCTACGTGCAACACAACCTGCATTTTCTGTACAGAATCTGACTTTCGTGTAGTAATTCATGGATAAACGCGCGTCAAAGTGATCGCTGTGGTAAACACTTGCTAATTCTAATCCTGCAAATTTCGCTGCTTTGATATTACTGATGTACATACTCCAGTAATCATTCATCCATGACCGGTTGATATAGTCCTTCACCCGGTTATCAAAGTAGGACATTTTAATATCGAAACTGTCATTTTTAGCAATGACATTCGGGAAACGTGATGTCAGTCCGACTTCTATATTTTTTGAGATTTCAGGTTTTATACGATCATCAACATTCATCATGTAGCCACGAATACCTTCAACCATTGATGGAAAACGTGGTGCATAGGCATATTTGGCATGCAGTGCTGTTGCATGAGTAAGATCAAATTTAGCGCCGACCCAATAACCGTGGGCATGATCTCGCTTATTATTTACCTTACCTGAGGTGAGTTGCGGTAAAAAAGGGTTACCAGAATGAGCTGGGCTGTAATCTTCAACTCGATAGGACTTGTAATCCCATCCTCCCATTAAAGTTAATCGTGCAATAGGAGAATAATTTCCATTTAGGAAAAGATGGCTTTCCTTACGCTCTCCTTCACGGTTAACCGCGTATTTCCATTTTCCTTCGCTTGGGCCAGTACGTTCACGGATAAAACTGGCACCGTAGTTCAACTCAATATCTTGATTTGAAAGTTCAAATAATGAGGTGTTATTCAGATTCACTCCTACTGTACGCATGAATTTTTTATCACCGAGAGTATTATTTGAGGTTCGGGGACGGTCGTTAACCCGTGTTTGCCACACGCCTATATCCAAATTAATCCAGGGATTTGATGCCGGTTCCCATTTGTAATTGAGGTTGTGTCTGTTCATGTTGAGTCGTGTCAGTGGCCCCTGATCTAAAATCATGAAGGTTTGGCTTGGGCTTGCCATATCTGCAACATAAGATTCCCCATAAAGATTTTTGTAATGACTCACGATAGCGGAGATTTCATGACCATCACCAAAACGGATTTTTCCTTTACCCAATAGCGATTGGCTATCTTCAGAAGTATTAGGAACGGCATCTCCCATTGCATACAGTGAATAACCTGCCATCTGTTCACTGAATTGTGGAATACGGCAATCTTGTGGATCGCTTTCACACAGATAGCCTGGCATCCCACGTTCCTTGGCACCCGGTCCGTGTTTGCCAGAATGGTAATTACCACGTTTGCGCTGAGAGGCGCCAAATAGCAATTCATAAGACGGTTCGGCCACGGCGAAAACGATACTCCCAGTTCTATTCTTGGCATCAAAAAAAGAAGTTTTTGCTGGGGAGGGCCAGTCATTGCGTTGATAATCGTCAGGATTAGAATGGTTGCTCAACAGACTGCCTTTCAGACGAAGCCCGACTTTTTGTCCATCAAGCAGGATATCACTGGCTTCGATGGTTTTTATCTCCACGACCCCCCCAATAGCTCCCATACCGCCTTTTCCTGTCGGGCCTTTGCTGATATCTACCCGGCCAATGAAATCGGGATCAATAAAGGAACGGTTGGAGACACCTTGATAACCACGGTATAAGGCGGTCTGGTTAGATGCGCCATCAACGGTTGTCAAAACTCGCCCTTGTCCTTGCAGGCCCCGAATATTCACATCCAGGCTGCCTGAACTGCGTGCTTCGCCGGATAATACTCCAGGTGTTGTCTTAAAAATATCAACAGGATGGATCACACCAAATTTTTCGATATCTTTACCTTTGATAGTGGTACTGTCGAAACGCAATGGTTCATTTCCTGTGTACCCGCGATTGCCTGCTACTGTAAGAGGATTTAGTACTATGACACCATTGTTGGTCATATTTTCTGCCAGTTTTATCAGGGTGTAACTGCCATCGGCACGCTGGGACAGGCGTAGATGACAGCCTGTGAGCAGTTGTACTAAACCTTGATGAGCGGTAAAACTGCCGTTTAACGAAGGTGCGGTTAACCCGTTGGTTAAATTCGGATCGAAGGAGAGCGCTGTACCGGTTTGAGCAGCAAAATAAGATAAAGAATTGCCTAATGAACCCGCCGGAATGTTGACCGGATAAAGGGGAACTGTTGGTGTGGTTGCGTACAGGGGGGCTTCTGATAGTAGCATCAATGGAAACAACAAGAGGGCTAAAGACTTTTTCTGCCAACGTGGTTGTGAACCCGGACAGTTAACATGATATGGCATAGATAATTTCTCCACAGCTTTTTAAGCTTCTTTTATCTCTATGCCGTATGAGATTGAAAAAAGTGTCAGCAAAAATAATTATTTTTATCGATTGGCTGAAGAGAGGGTAACCCAATAGCGAGTCAGGCTGTGCATTGAGAGAGGATAAGTCTGTAAAAGCATCTGTATTGCCAAATCTGTATCCTGTATAGGAAAAGCACCTGAGACACGCAGATTAGCTACTGCATCATCACAGCGGATCACGCCGGAACGATAGCGATTCAATTCAGTAACCACTGCTGCCAACGGCAAGTTATCTGCCATTATCATGCCCTGTAACCAACTTAGAGATGTGGTTGAACGGGGATGTTGTGGGGCAACTGCAAATTGAGTGAAATGTGTTGCTTCTCCGGCATACAGTATTTGTGATGATCCATTATCTGGCATGATACGGACTGCCCCTTCCACGATTTCCACCTGAGTATGGGAGGCTTGTTGGCGGATGCTGAATTTCGTACCCAGTGCCACAATAGAACCTTGTTTAGTTTGTACTTTAAATGGGCGTGCTGGCTGGTGGCTATCCTGATGAGTTTCAATATAAATTTCTCCCAGCTTTAAACGAACAAACCGCTGAGTATTATCATAATCAACATCTGTTGCGCTTTGTGTATTTAACGTCAGTTGACCGCCATCGGGTAATGGCCAGTGCTGTATTTGTCCTGTCCTAGTGTGATAATCGCCAGTGAGGAGCTTAAATTGATCAGATTGCCAGAAGAGTGATACCCCAGCCGGTATTAACAACATCAGAGTAAGCTTGCTGATAGTTTCTCGGCGGGAAAGAGTTTGCTTACTGTTTAACAGCGGTGAGGCGATATGAGGTGGTAGATGCTGTAACCGGGTTAACAGACATTGTGCCCGCTCCCAAGCTTGAGCATGTTCTGGACTTTGTGCACACCAGGCAGCGCAAGCATTCCGGTCAGCTTCGCTGACATGACTATCATTTAGAATGGTCAACCATTCTGCGGCTTCTGCCAAAATTGTTTTAGAAGATGTGCTTGATGAATGAGATGTATCCGTGGAAGTCATATTAATCCCTTATGACATTGCTATCAGACACTGATAGAAACCTTGTTTCATATAGCGCTTTACCGTAGATAGCGAAATATTCATGTGATTTGCGATATCTTCATACTTCATTCCCTCTATCTGGGAAAGCAAAAAGACGGTCTGAACGGGTATGGCGAGCTGGCTAAGCATGATATCAATTTCTTGAAGAGTTTCGAGGATAATCAATTTTTGCTCTGGTGCAGGAATAAGTTGCTCAGGCAGGCTGACGAGTAAATCCAGATACGACTGTTCAAGTGAGCGGCGACGATACCAATTAATCATCAGCCCCTTAGCGATAGTGACGATATAGGCACGGGGTTCGTTCAGTTGCTGTGGTAAAGGCGAGCTAAGTAATTTAACAAAAGTATCTTGAGCCAGATCGGCAGCGGTTTCATCACAGTTAAGACGATGCTTAAGCCAGCGAAATAGCCAATCATGATTGTGGATGTACATCCACTGGATCTGTTGAGTGTCCAAAACATTAACGGTCATTTTTATGCCACTCCATCAATGTAAATGCAAATCATTATCATTTTTGTATGTTACAGGTAATTACTCTCCGTTACCAATAAATAATTTGCGGGGATACGTTGATTAGATTGGCTTTTTATTTATCATTAGCAGAGCTAAATTATACAAACTTTAAATAAGCAATCGAGAATTTAATATAGGTGGTTCTTTGTCGTGTGACAGAGTTAAATTCTTGGTTTATGAAAGCTTATAGTTTTTAAGAAATTATTCTATCGTTGACAAACTTGTAAATATCGTATTAATGTGTGGTTTAGTTATTATCAGCTTTTTCAATTTATGGGTTAGTTGATAAAATTAGCTCGTCTTCAAGAAGACCAGGAGGAAAATATCCTAAAGTATATTATAAATTAAGAAAAGATAATTTAGATATGATGTATTATTTTATTGAACCATATTTAGGGAACTTAATTGAAATGTATTGCTCCGGTGATTTATCTACCGAAATGGACGAGAGGATAATTTATGAGCTAAACAAACAGATCAAATAATGATAAAAAAATTTTTTATTTTATTAAAAGTTTCTTTGTTTTTCTTTACTGTGAGTTTAGGGAAATAATACATATAGGAATAACCTTATGTCTTTGTGTATTTTGGATTTAGTTATTCCCTTTTGAATCTATACCCAATAGATTTCAAGATGCATCGCGACGGCAAGGGAGCGAATCCCCGGGAGCATAGCTAACTATGTGACCGGGGTGAGAGAGTGCAGCCAACAAAGAAGCAACTTGAAAGATAACAGGTATA
>NZ_LJCS01000046.1:0-36199 GCF_001280945.1 Photorhabdus heterorhabditis
AATTGTTAAAGAGCAGGCCACCTTAAAATTTGATATTCTCGGTCAGCCGGGCTGCGTATATTACGCTTTTTGCCCGCAGAGTCAAGCGCTTATTCGCGCTCCCCTGCCCAACCCCACACGTTTTCTCAGCGTTGTGTCGGTCAGTGGTGGCGCATTATAGGGCGTTCTTCGGCGCTGGCAAGTGTTTATTTGCAAAAAAAATCCGTTTGATTACCAATTAACCGAAAACAACGCTAAATCACGATTTTTTGCATAATAATGAAAAAAAAGAGGCAGTTCCCTACCTAACCTATTCATCTCCAATTTCTTCAACTTAGTATATAATCACTGTTTTGCTACAATATGGTCATTTTCAATATCCAGAGTAACTGGTTTTCCTGGCAATAGTTGACCAGAAAGTATCTTTTGAGCTAATGGGTTTTCAATCTCCTGCTGGATAGCCCGCTTCAATGGTCGTGCACCATAGACAGGATCGAACCCAGCTCCTGCCAACATTTCCAACGCTTGCTGAGTAATTGTAACCTGATAACCGCGTTCTTCCAGACGTTTGTACAAACGCTGCAATTGGATATCTGCAATTTCTGATAAATGCCGACGCCCTAATGGATGGAACACAACAGCTTCATCAATACGGTTAATAAATTCAGGTCTGAAATGATGGCTAACAATTCCCATCACAATATCTTTCATTTTACTATAATTCAGACTGCCTAAACGTTCCTGGATCACGTCCGACCCAAGATTAGAAGTCATGATTACAACTGTATTACGGAAATCGACAGTACGACCTTGCCCATCAGTCAATCGACCATCATCCAGTACTTGCAATAAGATATTGAATACATCCGAGTGCGCTTTTTCCACTTCATCAAGCAAAATGACGGAATAAGGTCGACGACGAACAGCTTCTGTCAGATAACCGCCTTCCTCATAACCAACATACCCTGGAGGTGCTCCCACCAACCGTGATACCGCATGCTTTTCCATAAATTCAGACATATCGATACGCACCATTGCGTCATCGCTGTCAAACAGGAAATTCGCTAACGCCTTGCACAACTCAGTTTTACCAACTCCGGTCGGACCAAGGAACAAGAATGAACCAATCGGACGGTTTGGATCAGCTAATCCAGCGCGGCTACGACGAATCGCATTGGAGACTGCATTTACTGCTTCATCCTGACCAATAACACGTTTGTGCAATTCTTGCTCCATGCGTAACAGTTTATCTTTTTCACTCTCAAGCATTCTGGAAACAGGAATACCCGTCCAACGAGCAAGAATTTCAGCAACTTCTGCATCAGTAACTTTGTTACGAAGAAGTTTCATATTCTTACCTTCAGCTTGTGTGGCTGCGGCAAGTTGTTTTTCTAGTCCAGGTATTTTTCCGTATTGAATTTCAGACATCTTCGCTAGGTCACCACTACGGCGGGCCTGCTCTAGGCTGATACGGGCATTTTCTAGTTCTGCTTTTATATGCTGAGTACCAGTAAGCTCAGCTTTCTCAGCTTTCCATTCTTCTTCCAGCTCAGAATATTCGCGTTCTTTTACAATCAGCTCTTCATTAAGCATTTCAAGCCGTTTTTTACTGGCATCATCAGACTCTTTTTTTAGCGCCTGCTGTTCTAACTTCAATTGAATAACTCGACGTTCCAGACGGTCCAGCACTTCCGGTTTTGAATCCATTTGCATACGTAAACTGGCACCAGCTTCATCGATCAAGTCGATAGCTTTATCCGGCAACATACGATCTGAGATATAACGATAAGATAATGTTGCTGCCGCGACAATGGCAGGATCTGTAATCTGTACATGATGATGTAACTCATAACGTTCTTTCAGACCGCGCAAAATAGCGATAGTATCCTCCACTGAAGGTTCTGCAACGTAGACTTTTTGGAAACGGCGTTCCAATGCCGCATCCTTTTCAATATATTGACGATATTCATCCAGTGTTGTTGCACCAACACAGTGAAGTTCACCACGAGCCAAAGCAGGCTTCAACATATTACCGGCATCCATTGCCCCATCAGCTTTACCCGCACCAACCATAGTATGTAATTCGTCAATAAACAGAATGACATTACCTTCCTGCTTAGAAAGATCATTCAGCACACCTTTCAAGCGTTCTTCAAATTCACCCCGATATTTAGCACCTGCTAACAGAGCTCCCATATCCAGAGAAAGAACCCTCTTATTTTTCAGCCCTTCTGGAACTTCTCCATTAATAATCCGTTGAGCAAGCCCTTCAACGATAGCCGTTTTACCAACCCCTGGTTCACCAATCAGCACTGGATTATTTTTAGTACGGCGTTGCAATACTTGAATAGTACGGCGAATTTCTTCGTCGCGGCCAATCACCGGATCAAGCTTGCCTTGTTCAGCTCGCTCAGTAAGATCAATGGTATATTTTTTCAGAGCCTGGCGTTGATCTTCCGCTCCCTGATCATAAACTTTTTCACCACCACGCATCTGCTCTATTGCCTTAGTAATTTTTTCTTTTGTTGCTCCAGCAGCTTTCAGTATGTCATTCAATGAGCCACGTTCTTCCAGTGCTGCCAGAACAAATAATTCAGAAGAAATAAAATTATCGCCCTCCTTTTGTGCTAGTTTGTCGCACAAGTTTAAATGACGGATTAAATCGTTAGATGGTTGTACATCACCACCAGCACCCTGTACCTGTGGCAAACGTTCTAAAACCTGCTCAAGTTGGTTGCTGAAACGACCAGTATCGATCCCAATTGACGTTAATAATGGGCGAATAGAACCACCGTCCTGTTTCAACAGTGAGTTCATCAAGTGAATTGGTTCGATAAATTGATTATCATTCCCCAGTGCAAGGGACTGAGCGTCAGCGAGAGCAAGTTGGAATTTATTAGTAAGACGATCCAGACGCATAACACCTCCAAATACTAATCAGAATTTTGCTACTGGAGATTAAATGAGGCCATTCCTCAAATATTCAAGGTTTATTCTGAAAAGCAAATTGTGAGACATTATCTCATGCGCCAACGGATCGCCCTATGGAATAGGTTATATCAGCCAGATTAAAGTTGCCATACGTCCGGTGATCCCATCACGGCGATAAGAGAAAAATTTCTCTTTATTATTGACAGTACACTCGGTACCCCCAAAAATCGCTTTTACACCAATAGATTGCAATTTTAACTTTGCCAACAAATATATATCTGCTAAGTATTTCTCACCAAAATGCACAAAAGCTTTGCTTAGATCAGAATTTTGGGCCACAAACGCGTCCATAACTTCACTGCCAACCTCAAATTCTTTCGCGCTAATCGCAGGTCCTAACCAAGCTTGAATCTGATCAGGCTTAGCTTTAAATTGCCTAATCGTATTTTCCAGTACTCCAGCACATAAACCGCGCCAACCAGCATGAGCTGCTGCAATCTCATCACCGTCAGAGCTACAAAATAGCACAGGTAAGCAATCTGCTGTCATCACAGCACAAACTTGCCCAGGAATGTTGGTGTAAACCGCATCAGCTTTATTATTTTCCACTGGCTGACCATTGAGTCTCACAACACGAGTGCCATGAACCTGTTCTAACCAAACTGGCTGCTGAGGCAATTCGGCCACCTCAGCTAATATCTGCCTGTTTTGGTCAACAACATCAGGATTATCTCCAACATGCTTACCAAGATTTAAACTATCATAAGGTGGCAAGCTAATTCCGCCCAAGCGAGTAGAACTACAGGTTTTTACTGTTGTAGGTTGTGGCCAGTTTGGAAAAATAAGCGATGTCATCTACCAATCCATATCATCTTTGAACACTTCTACATCTGCTTTTAATGCATTAATCAGAATGACCATATCTTCCGGTAGTTCAGCATGCCATTCCATTTCAATGCCTGTAATCGGATGATAGAGACGCAACATTGTGGCGTGCAATGCCTGACGATCAAAGTTGCGCATCACATCGCGAAATTCATCGGAAGCCCCTTTTAGAGGACGAGGACGACCACCATACAGAGGATCTCCCACTAGTGAGTGGCTAATATGAGCCATGTGAACACGTATCTGATGTGTTCTACCTGTTTCTAGCCTCAGACGCAAACGGGTATGTGCCCTGAAATGCTCCATCACCCGATAGCGGGTAATAGCAGGTTTTCCCATCGGATGGACCGCCATATGCGTTCGTTTTGTTGGATGGCGTGAAATTGGCTCTTCAACTATTCCACCCGCAGTCATTCGTCCTGTCGCTACAGCTTCATATTCACGAGTAATTTCGCGTAGTTGAAGTGACTCCACCAAACGGGTTTGAGCTGGAACGGTTTTAGCTATAACCATAAGCCCAGTCGTATCTTTATCGAGGCGATGAACAATGCCTGCCCGGGGAACATCGGCTATTTCAGGGTAGCGGTATAGCAGAGCATTTAATACCGTACCATCTGGATTTCCCGCTCCCGGGTGAACGACCAAATCACGCGGTTTGTTTATTACTAGAATATCATCATCTTCATAGACAATATTTAACGCGATATTCTGAGGTTCCCAACGCGCATCTTCCTCAATGATCGCATCAATTGAAACTTCTTCACCTCCCAGCACTTTTTCTTTTGGCTTATTGATTAATTTGCCATTAACCTGAACTCTATCATCCAAGATCCAATCTTTTATGCGTGATCTTGAATAATCAGGGAACAATTCTGCCAAAGCCTGATCTAAACGTTGACCGAGCTGAGATTCGGCGACTGTTGCATTAAGTCGTATTTGTTGTGCCATATATTGTTTCTACACTTACGTTGAATTTTGACGGCAGAGCCGTTTAATTTAATATAGTGTGCTATTGTAACTCGATCTTTTACCGGGAGCTTCATGGATAGTCTCCCAGAAAAACACTCAGAGGATAATCAACACGTGATGATACGCATGAAATATCTAGTGGCAGCAGCCACATTGAGCCTGGTACTTTCCGGGTGCTCTGGTAATAAGAATGTTGTCCCCGACAGCACACCTTCAGAAATTTATTCTGCGGGTCAGGAAAAGCTGCAAGACGGTAACTATAAAGGTGCCATCACGCAATTGGAAACCCTCGATAACCGCTATCCATTTGGCCCTTACTCGCAGCAAGTACAACTTGATCTGATTTATGCTTATTATAAATCCTCTGACTTACCAATGGCATTAGCTTCTATTGACCGCTTTATGCGCTTAAATCCAACTCATCCCAACATTGATTATGTTCTGTACATGCGAGGCTTAACCTCACAAGCACTAGATGACAGCGCCCTGCAAAGTTTCTTCGGGATTGACCGTTCAGATCGTGATCCTGAACATGCTAGGGCATCATTCAGAGATTTCAGCCAGTTAGTACGTCATTATCCTAACAGTCTGTATGCTACCGATGCCAGAAAACGTTTAATGTTTATCAAAGAGCGCCTGGCAAAATATGAACTTTCTGTCGTGGAATATTATAACAAACGTGGAGCTTATGTCGCAGTAGTAAATCGAGCTGAACAAATGCTGCATGATTACCCCGATACGCAATCAACCCTCAAAGTGCTGCCTTATATGGAAAAAGCCTATACACGTTTAGGCTTAACAGCACAGGCAGATAAAGTAGCAAAACTAATTGCTGCCAATCCGGCATAAAGAAGTATAAAACAAGACAGCAGCTTCGGCTGTTGTTTTGTTTTCACTCGTAAAATTCAAAAAAGACTGTTTGTCAATAGGGTTAATAATGGCTCAACTTATCAATAATGGCTCATAAGCTTCCACCCCGCAACAGGTATTCTTCGTATTCTTATTATTAATCACAATTACTTCAACTAATTGACAAGTACCTGATTAAAAGTGATTTAAATCACCTTTTTTGTGAAAAAGAATTGTATGCTGAAATCATTAAAGGCGGATCATCAATGATGAGAGGTAACTATATGATAGTGAATATTACCAGCAAACAAATGGAAATTACCCCAGCAATTCGCAACCACGTAGAAAACCGTCTAAACAAACTAAATAAGTGGCAAGTGAATCTGATAAACCCTCATATTATTCTATCAAAAGGGCCACAGGCTTTTATAGCTGATGCAACCATAAGTATACCAAATGGTACATTGGTTGCCGGTGCAAAACATGAAGATATGTATATTGCTATCAATGAGCTGTTAGCAAAATTGGAGCGCCAGTTAAATAAAGTACAGCACAAAGGTGAAGCACGTCGTACTCACAACAGTGTTAAAGAATCAAATCTTAACCTCCAATAAAATAACTATATCCTGTCTCTAACGCGTCCAAATTGGACGCGTTTTTTTATTGACAGAAACAACAACATGAGGTTAATTAGAATATATTGTTTATGCAGACGGTAAGTACAATGAATATAAGCCTGTTTTTCTTCTCTTTCTTTTTTCACCTTCTCTTAAGGGAGGCTTTCGTCATTTAAGAAAGAACAAGAAGACGAACAGTAAGCCTCCCAATCGGGGGGCTTTTTTCTGTCCACTGCAAACATATTATTATCAGAATATGAATAACCAATTAGGAACTCATTATGGATCAAAACAATTTGCTGAAAATACGGAAAAAAGTCAGCGAAATTGATTTAAAGTTACTGGTTTTACTGGCAGAACGTCGCCAATTAGCTTCTGATATTGCGCAGACTAAACTACAGGATAATCGTCCTATCAGAGACAAGGATCGTGAACGGGAGCTACTGGATGTTCTAATTACGAAAGGAAAAAATCACGGTCTTGATGGCTTTTATATCACTCGTCTGTTTCAAACGATTATCGAAGATTCTGTACTTACACAACAGGCATTATTGCAACAATACCTTAATCAAACACCTTACGATTCAGCCCGCATTGCATTCCTTGGTCCTCGCGGCTCCTATTCTCATATCGCAGCTCGCCAATATGCTGCACGTCATTTTGATCAATTGATTGAATGCAGTTGCCATAAGTTCCAGGATATTTTTTCCCTGGTCGAAACAGGTCAAGCTGATTACGGGATACTGCCGATTGAAAACACCAGCTCTGGCTCTATCAATGATGTTTATGACTTATTGCAACATACCAACCTGTCAATTGTAGGCGAAATAAATATTCCTATTAATCACTGCCTACTGGTTGCTAACGATACAAAACTATCGCAGATAACAACGGTTTACAGCCATCCTCAACCATTCCAACAATGTAGCCAGTATATTAATCAATTCCCACATTGGAAAATCGAATATTGCGAAAGCACTGCCGCAGCCATGCAAAGGGTAACTGAAGAGAATTCACCAGATATCGCAGCCTTAGGCAGTGAAGCTGGCGGAGCACTTTATCAGTTACAAGTTCTGGCTCAAAATTTGGCAAATCAACCACATAATATTACCCGCTTCATCATCGTTGCTCGTCAGCCTATTGAAGTTTCAGAACAGGTACCGGCCAAAACAACATTTATTATGGCAACTGGACAACAAGCTGGTGCATTGGTAGACGCACTTATGGTTCTAAAAAAACATAATATTATTATGAGTAAACTGGAATCCCGCCCAATTAATGGCAATCCATGGGAGGAGATGTTTTACATTGATGTTCAAGCCAACCTCCGTTCAATAAATATGCAGAACGTCTTGAAAGCATTGGCGAAAATCACTCATTCACTGAAAGTACTAGGTTGTTATCCAACAGAAAGTGTGGTTCCTGTTAGTCCATCCTAAATAAAAAAAACCGGGTACTAAGATATCCGGTTTTTTTTCATTATTGGCGATTATCATTCGCTTGCTGAAGTAATACCCGGCTCTCTTTCATAAAGCGAAATGCATAATCACCAAACCATTCACTAACGCTTTTAAAACTACTGATAAAAGCTTGTTTATCCTGACTTTCCAGCATCTCAAGCGCTTGTCCAAAACTTTGATGATAACGGCGTATCAAATCAATATTCTCTGGTGATGACATAATAATATCAGCGTAGAGCTGAGGGTCCTGTGCAAATAACCGCCCGACCATAATTAGTTCTAATCGATAAATTGGCGAGGATATTGATAATAATTGCTGCAAATCAGCGCCTTCCTGTGCAAGATGTTTCCCATAAACAAATGTTGTGAAGTGGCGTAATGCTTGGATAAAACTCATGTTTTTATCATGCTGTTCAGGATTTATCTGGTACAAACAAGCCCCCCAAACCAGCAATTGTTCCAAAAACCACTGATAAGCTTCCGATTGGCGTCCATCACAGTAAACAACAACTTGTTTTACCAAACTACCTACATCAGGTCCAAACATAGGATGTAATCCCAACACTGGACCTTTATGCACATCAAGCATAGCCTGTACTGGCTCCCGTTTAACGGATGCCAAATCCACCAAAATGCAATGATCAGGCAATGGTGGTAAACGACGAATAACCTCTTCCATTAAATGAATAGGTACACTGATAATGACCATACCTGCACCATTCAGAATCTGCCCTGCGTCAGGCCAATCCTGTGACTCCAAATTTCTGACCTTATAACCAGATACAGTTAACAGGCGACCAAACAGTTTCCCCATTTTGCCTAAGCCACCAATAATGACTATCGGTCCCAACTGAGGGCAAAGAGTCTTAAACCCTTTATTATTTTCGCTAGTATAAGACTCCCGCATAATACGACGCAGAATATCTTCAATTAAATCCGGTGGAACACCAAAATTTTCAGCCTCTTGACGACGCGAAGTAAACATCGCAATTTCTCTATCAGGCGCATAAATTGGCAGCCCATTCTGGCTCTTTACTTCACCAACCTCTGCAACTAATTCTAGGCGCTTTGCCAGTAAAGACAGCAACGCTCTATCCACTTCATCAATCTGATCCCGCAATTGAGATAATTCAGCTACCATATTTATTATCCTGCTTTTTTCATTGCCATAATTCTTTGCGACAATTGCGGGCTGATTTGCTGATGCAATTTTCTCAAAACCGCTTCTGTAGTCTGCCAATTAATACAAGCGTCGGTTACTGATACGCCATATTTCATTTCACTACGAGGTTGTTCAGAAGATTGATTACCCTCATTAATATGGCTTTCCAACATAATACCAGTAATCGATTGATTGCCTGAGATAATCTGTTCTGTTACAGAATCCAAAACTAAACTTTGGCGACGAAAATCTTTATTAGAGTTACTATGGCTACAATCAATCATCAAGGACGGCAATAATCCAGACTGCATCATTTGATGTTCACATTCCATGACATGCTCAGCACCGTAGTTAGGTGTCTTGCCACCACGCAAGATAACGTGTCCATTCGGGTTACCATGTGTCTGTAACAAACACACTTGTCCCAACTGATTTATCCCCATAAAACGGTGCGGCATAGCGGCTGCACGCATCGCATTAATGGCAGTACTTAAGCTACCATCAGTCCCATTCTTAAAACCAATAGGCATGGATAGGCCAGAAGCCATTTCCCGATGCGTTTGTGATTCAGTCGTTCTTGCTCCAATTGCCGCCCAACTAAACAAATCTCCCAAATATTGTGGAATATTCGGATCTAAAGCTTCTGTTGCAAGAGGTAATCCCATTTTAACCAAGCGGAGAAGTAAACGGCGAGCAATATGCAGACCCGCTTCTACATTAAATGAACCATCCATAAATGGATCATTAATAAGACCTTTCCAGCCTACTGTTGTACGAGGTTTTTCAAAATAGACACGCATCACTATATACAGACTATCACTTAATTCAGAAGAAAGTGCTTTCAAATGATGAGCATAATCCAAAGCCGCATCCACATCATGAATAGAACAAGGGCCACACACTACTAATAAACGAGGATCGCGTCGCTGAATAATATCGGCAACTATTTTACGTGCATTTGCAATAGCATGCTGATCATCATTATTCAACGGATACTGTTGCTTTAGTTTTTCGGGAGTTATAAGAATTTGTTCATCTCTGATGTGAACATTATTTAGCGCATCTTTCTGCATGACCATTTCGGTTACCTCCTCCAATTGACATTCTGTATTAATTTATTTTTATGTATCTGACCGATAACATATCACACAAAGTAAAGAATACAATCCAATTGTGTAAATAGAATAAAAATATCGTAAATAATTATTTACACAATTGGTTTAATGACCTAAAAATAAATATACAATCAATATTTATTAACAATAGAAAATAATTTCCAATATAAATATATTAGAGATAATTATATTTTCAAATGAGAATGTATTTTACCAGAAGAAATTACCCCAAAAAAGTAGTAATATTTTGTTGTTATTCCTGTATATTTAAAATTAAAACCATCAAACGATAATAAAATATTTATTACACTTCATTACCAAAAGAACAAATAACATCAACCTTGCGACTCACATTTAAAACAAATCATCTAGATTCATTTATATAAAATTATTGAATTACACTAATAGAATATTAAATAATAGTTATATTCTTATATTACTCGGCATGATTATGTAGAAATTAGTGTCACCAATTCTTAAGCGCAAGTTATATTCCAATAAAAACTTTACACCGCTCTTTACCAAACTGAATAACTAAGGGCCGGAAAATCCGGCCTTTTCATTAAAATATTCGTTATAGAGCTTGCTGTAAGAAAGCAACCAGTTCCTGATTAACTTTATGTGGTTGCTCCAATGTGGAAATATGACCAGCATCCTGAATGACAACGTAATCACAGCAAAGTATTTCAGCCATCAAATAACCTTCTAAAGGTGGACGAGGTATATCCTGCTCACCAGTGATGACAAGAGTAGGAATATCCAGTTTTTCCAACAAATGAATTCTATCCTCACGCCCAAAAATCATTCTCCCTAACGGAATAATGCTATTACGTAATGTTTCTGCAGGAATTTTTACTAAGCGCTGAGTCAATTCATCCACTAAATTCTGAGTTGGTTGCTGACTGAAAAAGATTGGTACTATCTGTTGTAAAAGAGGCTCAGGAATAGAACCAACCTGCTCTATCATATCCAGCATAGCAAAGTATTTTTTATGCGTAACTTCAGGCTCTAACCCCACAAAGGTATCCATTAGCACCAATGCCTTGACTCTGTCCGGTGCTATAGCAGCTAATTCAGTTCCCCACATACCACCAGCAGATAAACCAATTACAGCAAACTCTTTAATTTTAAGTTGATCCATTAACGCCAGGTAATCTTGAGCCAAATCAGCCAAAGTCTTATGTTGCTCTGGTAATTCTGCCGAGTTTCCATGCCCCCATAGATCAGGAACAATTACCCTATATTTTTTACTTAACACATCGATCTGTGGGACCCACATATCAGAGTTAAACAAATAACTATGCCCCAGCAATAGTGGGAAACCTTCACCTTCATCCCGGTAAGCCATTGTTTTATTGTGTAGCTGAATAGTTTTCAAAGAAAATCCTTATGTTAGTTAGTCACGTATAAAATCATTCTAAAATACTCGAAATAATTGTCTTTAAGGTTATTACGCTTATACAATAAGATATTGCCGAACAATTCATCAATGAATTATAAATAGAAAAAAAAGAGGCCAGCAATTGCTGGCCTCTTTAACGATAACTTTCGGATGTAACGAAAGCGTATTATTTGCTGCCCAGGCGCTCTTTAATACGAGCAGCCTTACCAGAACGCTCACGCAGATAGTACAATTTAGCTCTACGAACAGCACCACGGCGTTTAACGTTGATGCTGTCTACGACTGGGGAGTGAGTTTGGAATACACGCTCAACGCCTTCGCCGTTAGAAATCTTGCGAACAGTGAATGCAGAGTGCAAACCGCGGTTACGAATAGCGATAACCACGCCCTCGAATGCCTGCAGACGTTTCTTTGAACCTTCTACGACCCATACCTTAACTTCCACGGTGTCACCCGGACGGAACGAAGGTACGTCTTGCTTCATCTGCTCTTGTTCAAGCTGTTTAATAATGTTGCTCATAATAATTCTCTTACCCTAGGTAAACTGATATATCAAAGACATTCCCTTCAGGGATATGTCTGGATTAACTCGTTGCTTCAGTCAGATTCCCGTTGGAACTCTGCTAGCAATATCCTTTGCTCGTCAGTCAGAGCTAGGTTTTCCAGAAGTTCAGGTCTTCTAAGCCAAGTCCGGCCAAGCGATTGTTTCATACGCCAGCGATTAATTTCAGCATGGTTACCCGACAGCAGAACTGACGGAACTTCCATACCATCTAACACCTCTGGGCGGGTATAGTGCGGACAATCCAGCAATCCATCAGCAAAAGAGTCTTCCTCCGCCGATGCCTGATGCCCCAGAACTCCCGGAATAAACCGGGAAATGGAGTCAACCATAACCATCGCAGGGATCTCACCGCCACTGAGCACGTAGTCACCTATAGACCACTCTTCGTCAATCTCAGTTTGAATCACTCGCTCATCTATCCCTTCATAGCGGCCACAAATCAGAATCAGTTTCTCATTTGCTGCCAGCTCACAAACTCCTTGTTGATTGAGTTTGCGCCCTTGAGGTGAAAGATAAATCACCTTCGCACCTTCGCCTGCCACAGTTTTTGCTGCATGAATGGCTTCTCGTAAAGGCTGAACCATCATCAACATGCCTGGACCACCACCATAAGGTCGGTCGTCAACAGTACGATGCCGGTCATAGGTAAAATCCCTAGGATTCCAGCATTCAATACTTAACAGGCCCTTTTTTACTGCTCGGCCAGTTACCCCATAATCGGTTATTGCGCGGAACATTTCAGGAAACAGGCTAATAACCCCAATCCACATTATAGCGTCCCACTCATTTCAACCGTTTATAACCGGAGTTTAAAAACCAGGGTCCCAATCTACTTCAATGGTTTTAGTAGCGAGATCGACTTTCTTGATAACCTGCCCATCAAGAAACGGGATTAGCCGCTCCTTGATACCGAATGCATCTTTCAGGTTTGCTTTAACTACCATTACGTCATTAGAACCGGTTTCCATCATATCACTGATAGTACCCAAGCTATAACCTGCTATGTTCACTACCTGGCATCCCATAAGGTCCTTCCAGTAGTAATCACCTGTATCCAGCTCCGGCAGTTGTCCTGAATCTACGATAATTTCGCAATTAGTGAGTAAATTAGCAGCATCCCGATCATCAATACCTTTAATTTTGATGACCATATCCTGATTATGGTGTTTCCAAGCTTCTAATTCGATGTGTTGCCACCGACCTGCCCGTTGGATAAACCACGGTTGATACTCAAAAATGTTTTCGGCGTGTTCGGTGGAAGAAAAAACTTTGAGCCAACCACGAATACCATAAGCTGAACCTAGTTTTCCCAATACAATTGGTTCCACAGGAAGCTTAAAACTGGCTTGCTTGCTCATAGTTACCACCGCGACAGATTAAGCTGCTTTTTTTGCATCTTTGATCAGTGTAGAAACACGATCAGACACAGTTGCACCCAGACCAATCCAATGTTCAATACGGTCCAGATCTAAACGCAATGTTTCCGCATTCCCTGTTGCAATAGGGTTGAAAAAGCCAACGCGCTCAATAAAGCGACCATCACGCGGGCTGCGGCTATCGGTCACTACTACTTGGTAAAACGGACGCTTTTTTGCGCCGCCACGAGCTAAACGAATTGTTACCATAACATCCTCATTAGTTAACAAAACAGCCAGACTTCATCGAGGAATGAAGTCCGGTTGTCAGATAAAAAGCCCGAAAAGTTTACTCACTTTGGCGCAAAAAGCAATCCAAAGTGGATATTCTTCGAGACTTTATCAATTAATGGCCCATAAATCCGGGTGGCATCATGCCCTTCATACCACGCATCATTTTCGCCAGACCACCTTTTTTCATTTTCTTCATCATTCGTTGCATTTCATCGAATTGTTTAAGTAGGCGGTTAACATCCTGAACCTGGGTACCGGAGCCACTAGCAATACGTCTCTTACGGGAACCTTTGATAATTTCTGGTTTTTCCCGCTCCTTACGTGTCATCGAATTTATAATGGCTTCCATTTTTACCAGCACTTTATCGTCCATCTGGGATTTCACTGCATCTGGTACTTGAGACATCCCCGGCATTTTGCTCAACATACTGGCCATACCGCCCATATTGCGCATCTGTTTAAGCTGGTCCAGAAAATCATTTAAATCAAAGCCATCGCCTTTTTTCAGTTTAGAAGCTAGTTTTTCTGCTTGGGTACGATCAACTTTACTTTCAATCTCTTCAATCAGGGAAAGAACATCCCCCATACCAAGAATACGAGATGCAATACGATCTGGGTGGAAAGGTTC
Source organism: Photorhabdus heterorhabditis (assembly GCF_001280945.1). Lineage (NCBI taxonomy): Bacteria > Pseudomonadati > Pseudomonadota > Gammaproteobacteria > Enterobacterales > Morganellaceae > Photorhabdus > Photorhabdus heterorhabditis. Next base: position 14,212 of record NZ_LJCS01000046.1, read on the forward strand.
CAGTGCATCTGTTTTTTCACCAACACCCAAGAATTTAATCGGCTTACCGGTAATATGACGAATAGACAGCGCAGCACCGCCACGGGCATCACCATCGACTTTAGTCAACACAACACCTGTCAGTGGCAATGCTTCATTGAAAGCTTTTGCCGTATTAGCAGCATCCTGCCCCGTCATAGCATCAACAACAAATAAGGTTTCTACCGGATTGATGACTTCATGAACCTGTTTGATTTCATCCATCATGGCTTCGTCAACATGCAGACGACCAGCAGTATCCACTAAAAGCACATCGTAGAATTTCAATTTGGCGTGCTGTACCGCTTTCATCACGATATCAACTGGCTTTTCCTGAGCATCAGAAGGGAAGAAATCGATGCCGACCGTTTGCGCCAATGTTTCAAGCTGTTTGATAGCAGCGGGCCGATAAACGTCCGCAGATACAACTAAAACTTTTTTCTTCTGTTTTCCCTTCAGAAAGTTACCCAATTTAGCAACGCTGGTCGTTTTACCCGCACCTTGCAAACCTGCCATTAATACAACAGCTGGAGGCTGAGTAGAGAGATTCAGTTCGCTGTTAACTTCTCCCATTGCCTTGACCAGCTCATTCTGAACAATTTTGACAAATTCCTGGCCGGGTGTAAGGCTCTTATTAACTTCGTGGCCTACCGCGCTCTCTTTAACGCACGAAATGAAGTCACGCACTACAGGCAATGCAACATCAGCCTCAAGTAAAGCCATGCGAACTTCGCGCAGTGTCTCTTTAATATTGTCTTCAGTCAGTCGCCCACGGCCACTGATATTGCGCAATGTGCGCGATAGTCTGTCGGTTAAATTATCAAACATTATCTCTGCTCAATTTTTAAAAATGGGCTGCCTGTAAAGCGTATTCTGAAAATTATAACACGATGATAAAGGGATCTCTGCACAGAGATTTGCACTGATGAATTAACAACGGTTGGAGGCTACCTTTGCTAGCGCTATACTTAAGTTTTAGTTCAACCTAAAACTATCGCTAAAACGACTAACGCTATGCCAGTATTCTCTATAATTGCTTTACTCGCTTATTTACTCAGCCTGGTACTGATTATTCCCGGCTTACTGCAAAAACCAAATGGATACCGCAGGCTGGCATTGATTTCTGCGATTGTAGCCTTAATTTGTCATGCTATTGCACTTAAATACCAAATTTTTCGCGTCAGCAGTGGGCAAAATCTCACGCTACTTAACTTGGGTTCTATTGTCAGCTTGATTATCTGTATCATCATGACAATCGTCGCCTCCCATGGTCGAGCCTGGTTCTTGCTGCCCATAGTATATAGTTTTGCCATGATAAATCTGGCATTAGCTAGCCTTATGCCAGGTGAGTTTATTACCCATTTAGAAGCCAGCCTTGAATTATCCATTCATATCGGGTTAGCACTTCTTGGTTATGCGACTTTACTCATTGCCGCACTGTATGCATTACAGCTTGGGTGGTTAGATCATAAGCTTAAAAATAAGAAACTGACTTTTACTCAAAATATGCCACCATTGATGTTCATTGAACGTAAAATGTTCCATATCACTCAGGTTGGCGTGATATTACTAACTCTGACACTCTGTACCGGCATTCTTTATATGGATAATATTTTCAGTAAGGAAAATATCCATAAAGCCGTCTTGTCTATCGTCGCTTGGTTTGTCTACATTGTTTTATTATGGGGTCATTACCATGATGGATGGCGCGGTAAACGAGTTATCTGGTTTAATCTAATTGGTGCATTTACCCTGACACTCGCCTATTTCGGCAACCGACTATTGCAGGAAATCATGATTTACTAACAACATGATTTCAAATCAATATTTAGAAGGAAACCTGCTTTGGAGCATGTCTCAACAAGCACATTAATTATTATCTTAATCATTATGCTTATTGTCTCTGCATACTTCTCTGCTTCAGAGACCGGTATGATGACACTCAACCGCTATCGCTTACGTCATCTAGCAAAGCGAGGAAGCCGCCCTGCTCGTAGAGTTGAAACATTACTTCGTCACCCCGACAAACTGATAAGCCTGATTCTTATCGGCAATAATTTGGTTAATATCCTGGCCTCTGCACTTGCTACTATCATTGGCATGCGCCTTTATGGAGATGCAGGAGTTGCGATCGCAACGGGTGTTCTAACCTTTATCGTGCTGATATTTTCTGAAGTTATGCCGAAAACAATAGCCGCCCTTTACCCTGAAAGGATCGCTTTTCCAAGCAGTTTCCTGCTACAACCATTACAGAAAATTATGATGCCGTTAGTTTGGCTACTGAATAAAATCACTTTAATGCTAATGCGTTGCCTTGGTATCAACCATCCTGCTAGCTCCAGTGATGCAATTAGCAAAGATGAATTGCGTACTATTGTGAATGAATCAGATGCTAAGCTATCACGGCATAATCAGGATATGCTGATTTCAATTTTAGATCTGGAAAAAGTAACAATTGGCGACATTATGGTTCCCCGTAATGAGATTATTGGTATTGATATTAATGATGGCTGGAAATCTATCATACGGCAGTTAACTCGCTCACCTCATGGCCGGATTGTGCTTTATCGTGATTCACTTGATGATGCTATTGGTATGCTCCGTGTGCGTGAAGCTTACCGACTAATGACAGAGAAAGAGTTCACCAAAAAGAATCTGATTAAAGCAGCGGATAAAATCTACTACGTCCCGATCAGTACATCACTTAATGTCCAATTGGTGAACTTCCAACGCAATAAAGAAAAGGCCGGGCTTACTGTTGATGAATACGGTGATATTCAAGGGCTGGTAACTGTTGAAGATATTCTCGAACAGATTGTCGGTGATTTTACAACATCAATGTCTCCTTCTCTGTCTGAAGAGGTTTTACCACAAAGTGATGGAACTGTTTTAGTTGGCGGGACAACCAATATCCGCGAATTGAATAAAGCCTTTAACTGGGCATTACCTGTTGATGGACCACGAACTGTTAATGGTATGGTTCTTGAAGAGTTAGGAGAAATACCTGCTCTAAATGTACAGGTACAGATTGGTAAGTATAATTTCAAAGTACTTTCAATGAACGATAATGTGATTAAACAAGTTCGAGTAACCCCTATCAGCCAACTTCCTGAGCAAGAAGTACAAACAGTCTAAACAGCTGCTAAAGAGAACCCCACACCGTTGGAGGTACATAACCCGCCTCCAACGGCATATTCCTGTTAATATCTTATCTCATCACTGCCAAACTACACACGCAATTCGGTCAGTTTTTCTTCTGGCAATGCTAATTCATCATTCTTATTAACACGAACATCTGAATCAAGAATATGGCGCGCAATATCCTGAGCCTCTGCCAGTGAATGCATGTGATAAGTACCGCACTGATAAACATTCAGCTCTGGAATCTGACTCTGGTCTTTCACCTTTAAGACATCAGCCATAGCCGCTTTCCACGCATCTGCAACACGCATTTCTGCCGGTGCGCCAATCAAGCTCATATAAAAACCTGTTCGACATCCCATTGGCGATATATCAATAATTTCAACACCCTCACCATTGAGGTGATTACGCATAAAACCAGCGAATAAATGTTCAAGTGTATGAATGCCCTTCTCAGGCATAACCTCTTCATTTGGTACACAGAAACGTAAGTCAAAAACAGTGATGGTATCGCCATGAGGAGTTTTCATGGTCTTAGCAACTCTTACTGCGGGTGCAGCCATACGAGTATGGTCAACAGTAAAACTATCCAGTAAAGGCATTTCTTCATCTCCATAAAAAATTCAGATTTTTACAAGCACATGAAACCTTTTCATCTGCCACCGGTCATAAAGAATGAAAGACGCGTAATTATCATCCTATTTCCTAAAAGCTCCTCTTTGGTCACTTTTACTTACCAGTGGCGCTAGTGACCATTTTCTTTTCTAGCATCCTGTCTGTTGTTTTAGATACTCATCAAAATTGATGGTATCTTCTTGCTCCAACGCGTCTTGTCGCTCCACAGAGGCCCTGCGTTCTATAGCGAACTGTTCGTCGCTAATAACTTCATATTCTTCATTAATCAATTGCTGATGATATTCATCTGCCAGCTCCAACCCAAAACTACCAATGCCTTGGGTTTTCATTTTTTCCAGCACACGAGCCGATAACGTCAGTGATGAATCATCAAACATAGCAATCAATTCTTCGCAAACCTTCTGATATTGTGTGCCAGAACAACTATCCAATATTACAGCAACCCGTTTCAAGTCATTGAATAATTTTTTGCCAACTTTTGCTAACGGCTCTTCCACGCTTCCACAGCCAAGACCAATCACTTGCTCTGGTTTACGCCCTTCAAGGATTACCCTATTCCAGTTTTTGCGACAACAATCTAACTCATCACTGCTCATTTCCTGTGCTTCAGCGAGCACACACCATATTAAAAATAGATCAAGAAAGCGAATTTGTGTTTCATCGACACCAATCGCTGTGAATGGATTAATATCCAATGAACGGACTTCGATATATTCCACACCCCCGCGTAATAAAGCATCAGAAGGCGATTCATTCTCTTTTGTCACACGCTTAGGCCGAATTGGTGCATACAACTCATTTTCAATCTGTAAGACATTTGTATTCAGCTGAATATGTTTATCACCTTGCTTAATTCCCAACTTAGCAAACTCTTCAGAGGGTTTGTGGATTGCTTTTTTCAGTTCCGCTACATAGGTTCGTAAGTTATTAAACGTAATATTCAGATCACTTTGTGATTTATTGGTATACCCTAAATTACTCATTCTTAATGAAGTAGCATAAGGCAGATAACAAGTACCTCCTTCTATTTGTTCAAAAGGCAAAGAGGTCTCTCTACCACGTAAGAATGAAGAACAAATCGCCGGAGAAGCTCCAAACAGGTACGGGATCACCCATCCAAAGCGATAGTAGTTACGGATCAGACGGAAATAGCCATCAGAGATCTTATCCTTACCACTCTCCACATCTTCAACGCCAGCCCATGCCTGCCAAAATTCAATTGGCAATGAAAAATTATAATGCACTCCAGAGATGGTTTGCATTAAAGCGCCATAACGATTTTTCAAACCTTCACGGTATAAGGTCTTATAACGACCAATATTCGATGTACCATACTGAGCCAGAGTGATGTTTTCTTCTGCATCAATAAAACATGGCATACTCAAAGGCCACATTTTTTCTTTATCCAGCACACGCACTGTATGACGATGAATATCTCTAAGAAATGAAATAGTATTTTTTATGTCACTATCGACTGGTGTTATGAATTCCAACAATGACTCAGCAAAGTCAGTAGTAATCCATTTATGCGTAAGCGCTACGCCAAGTGCTTCAGGGTGCTTCGTTACTGCCAAATGACCATCTGTAGTAACACGTAATGTTTCACGTTCAACACCGCGACGAATTCCCTTTAAAATTGTCGGATGCGCCTCTAACCATGACAGAGCTTTTGATACGTCCGGGATCAATTCGACCTCCCGTAGTGTTTTAGAAGAATTTTTATAAGGGTTTACTTTATATTAAACAAACCGAATTGTCGCTGATTAGATATATAAGCAAAAACGTTTCCGCTTCATACAGGGAGCTAATCATGGAATTAGGAATAAAGAAAAAGCCCCGACTAAATAGCCAGGGCTTAATATGGTGCATCCAGGAGGATTCGAACCTCCGACCGCTCGGTTCGTAGCCGAGTACTCTATCCAGCTGAGCTATGGATGCATGTCAGTTTTTCATTCTGGTAAAAAGCAGTAACTGCTTTGATTACCTGAAGGTACCTTGGATGACTTCATCTCAAGGTTAAGTATGGTGCATCCAGGAGGATTCGAACCTCCGACCGCTCGGTTCGTAGCCGAGTACTCTATCCAGCTGAGCTATGGATGCATGGTCACTTTATTACTCTGGTAAGAAGGCAGTAATTGCTTTGATTACCTGAAGGCACCTTGGATGATTTCATCTCAAGGTTAATATGGTGCATCCAGGAGGATTCGAACCTCCGACCGCTCGGTTCGTAGCCGAGTACTCTATCCAGCTGAGCTATGGATGCGTGGTCTAAATGGCGGTGAGAGAGGGATTCGAACCCTCGATGCAGCTTTTGACCGCATACTCCCTTAGCAGGGGAGCGCCTTCAGCCTCTCGGCCATCTCACCGTACGCTTTCTTTCGAACTGTGGTTCAGAACTTTTGTTTAAGCTCCTCGTCACTGCGTGGCGCACATATTACTTTCCCAGACTTATAAGTCAAACAATTTTTCTAAACCTGTGTTTGTTTGGATGTTTCACGCACAAAAAGGCCAGTTTAACACCAAAAAGTGTACTTTATCAGCAATAAACTATTGCATTCCCAATTGAAGTTTATGCAAATCATGATTCACCACAATAACACCATGACGTTGCTTTTTCTTACAACAGAAAAACAAAAAAAAGAGGTGGTAATAGGTAGGAATTTAAGAATTAAGACCCCAGAGGATACTAACAGGGGTGAGATACCTCAAAAATGGCGCCCGGTTCTGACAGAGATAGGACGCCAACTTAGAGTCAATAAGTTGTTGGCTGAGATTTTTCGGCCTGAATCCGCTGATAAATTTCTTCACGGTGAACAGAAACTTCTTTAGGGGCATTTACACCAATACGAACTTGGTTACCTTTAACCCCCAGTACTGTAACTGTTACCTCATCGCCTATCATGAGCGTTTCACCAACTCGACGAGTCAGAATAAGCATTCTTTGCTCCTTGAAAATTTAAAAGAGTCGGGTCATTAGGTTTCCCCGCTATTGTCCATCAAACACCGTGAAAACGTAAAACTATGGTATATGCTTAAAGTATAAGCAATTTTGAGCGCATTTCCTACATATTATAGTTTAGCCAAAATAAATAAATATGCACTCAACCTTTTAACAATTCCACAACAAGATTTCAAGGCACCATAAAAATACCTATTATGGTGCCTTCTAAACTCAGGTAATTTGGGTAACACCGCTTATAATCGCGATGCTACCCACTCCCCTACGCTATCCAAAGCAGAAGGTAATGCCTTAACATCAGAGCCACCTGCTTGAGCCATATCAGGGCGACCACCACCTTTACCACCGATTTGCTGAGCTATAGAAGAAATTAATTCACCTGCTTTTATTCTAGCAGTCAGATCCTTTGTGACACCAACAATTAAGCTGACTTTATCATCACTTATAGTAGAAAGCACAATAATTGCCGAACCTAGTTGATTTTTCAGATCATCGACCATAGTTCTCAACATTTTAGGCTCTGTATTATTTAACTGGCTTACCAGTAATTTCACCCCCTTCACTTCTTGCGCTTTGCTTGCCAAAGAAGAGCTTTCCTGTGCTGCATTTTGATCTTTAAGTTGTTGAAGCTCTTTTTCTAGCCCCTTGGTTTTATCCAATATTACCCGTACTTTTTCGTTCAGATTATTGATATCACCTTTCACCAGTTGAGCAATATCCTGAAGTAAATCAGACTGTTGATATACAGATTTCAGTGCTTTTTTACCTGTAATTGCTTCTATCCTACGTATACCAGCAGCAGTGCCAGATTCAGCCGTAACACGGAATAAACCAATATCACCGGTACGGCTTGCATGAGTTCCTCCACATAATTCAGTGGAAAAATTCCCTATTGACAGTACACGGACGTGCTCTTCGTATTTTTCACCGAATAGTGCCATTGCTCCTTTGGCTTTGGCTTCTTCCAGATCCATCAATTCAGTAATTACAGGTGAATTCTTACGAACTTCAGCATTAACCAGATCCTCTACTTGACGGATCTGTTCCGGTTTCATTGCCTCAAAATGAGAGAAATCAAAACGAAGATATTTATCGTTAACCAAAGAGCCTTTCTGAGATACGTGCTCACCCAAAACCTGACGTAGTGCAGCATGTAACAGATGGGTTGCTGAATGATTTAAACGAATTGCATCACGACGTTCTATATCAATAACAGCATTGATCTCATGGTTTACACTTAAAGTACCTTTTTCAAGCTTACCAATATGACCAACAGCCTGACTATATTTTTGTGTATCAATGACACAAAAAGCACAATCGGCATTACTCAGAATACCTGAGTCACCAACTTGTCCACCGGACTCAGCATAAAAAGCTGTCTTATCCAGTATAACAATCGCTTCTTCACCCGCTTGAATTTGATTGACTGATTCACCATTACGAAAGATAGCCGTTACTGTTGCCTGCTGTTCGTAATGATCGTAACCAGAGAAATCACTGCGCTCATCAACCTTAATCAGTTCGTTATAATCGGCACCAAAACCACTTGATTCACGTGCACGACGACGCTGATTTTCCATTGCTACTTCAAAACCGTCTTCATCAACCTTAATATTACGCTCACGACAAACATCAGCGGTTAAATCCACAGGGAAACCATAGGTATCGTAAAGACGGAATGCTGTTTCTCCATCCAGGATATCACCAGACAGTTTTACTAGTTCATCGTCCAACAACTGAAGTCCACGTTCCAGCGTACGGGCAAATTGCTCTTCTTCTGTTTTCAAGACTTGCTCAACAATTGTTTGCTGGCGTTTAAGCTCTTCTCCCGCAGCGCCCATCACTACTATCAATGGCGCAATCAGTTTGTAGAAGAAGGTATCTTTAGCCCCCAACATGTTCCCGTGACGGATAGCGCGGCGGATAATACGGCGCAGCACATAACCACGGTTTTCATTAGAAGGAATAACTCCATCACAAATCAAGAAAGCACATGAACGAATATGATCCGCAATAACCCGCAAAGATTTATTACTTAGATCATCTGTAGCACCTGTAACATTAGCTACAGCAGCAATCAGGTCACGAAACAGATCGATCTCATAGTTGGAATTGACGTGCTGTAGTACAGCCGCAATGCGCTCTAGCCCCATTCCAGTATCTACGGATGGTTTTGGCAATGGTTCCATCGTGCCATCAGCATGGCGGTTGAACTGCATAAAAACGATGTTCCAGATTTCAATATATCTGTCGCCATCTTCTTCTGGGCTTCCAGGCGGTCCACCCCAAATATGGTCACCATGATCATAGAAAATTTCAGTACAAGGGCCGCACGGTCCAGTATCACCCATTTGCCAGAAGTTATCTGATGCATAAGGAGCACCTTTGTTATCACCAATGCGGATAATTCTTTCTGCGGGTATTCCGACCTTATTTTGCCAGATATCATAGGCTTCATTATCGGTATGATAGACAGTCACCCATAATTTTTCTTTAGGCAAATTGAACCAATCTTTGCCCGTCAGAAGTTCCCAAGCATAGTTAATAGCATCGTGTTTGAAATAGTCACCAAAACTGAAATTACCCAACATCTCAAAGAAAGTATGATGACGCGCGGTATAACCTACGTTTTCTAAATCATTATGCTTACCACCGGCACGAACACAGCGCTGAGCAGTTGTTGCCCGGGAATAAGATCTTTTGTCCAGTCCAAGAAATACATCCTTAAACTGATTCATTCCTGCATTGGTAAACAGTAGTGTTGGGTCATTATTTGGAACTAAAGAACTACTTGGTACTACCTGATGCCCTTTAGTATGAAAAAAATCGAGAAACGCTTGACGGATCTCAGCGGTGCTTTTGCTCATAATTGTCCCGAAATCAAGCTGGAAAAAACAGATTTATGAATTGGTCAGGTGGAATTTTTCATCACCTATTTTCAACTCACGAATAAACAAAGTGGGGATAAGATAAAATTTCTTCCATTAGAAGTAAAATCCCAGATACATCCATTCGCTGGCGACATTGTAAATCGTCTGGGTATTTTCTGAAAGCATGATCGCATTATACGGATAACACTTGCTCTCTTAAGAAAGAACCGCACTATTATTAACGCGGTTTAAGTCTGATAGTAAACTAAGTTTAGTAGTAAAAACTTTTACCGACGTAATACCTCCAGTCTTTATTACACTAAACTTACTACTACTTCATAAGGCCATAGCTGCTTGTTCTAAATAGATCTTATATAAGATTCCGCTTAGACAAAAGTAGTATATTTCACCACGTATATTCAAGAATATAACGCATTACTCTCACTTTTATCCCTGTCTGAATTAGACAGGGCTTACGGAAATTTTTGCTAATACAGGGGATATAGTTAGATTAAAATTCTTCGCTATTCATCTCTTCACTTCCTCTGTCTTCATAATCAGAAGCAGCACTGCTGAACTCGCCAGCATTATGTAACAACATTTCGCGTAATTTTTTATCTAACTCAGTAGCAATTTCAAGATGTTCTTTCAGGTAGGTAGTAGCATTCGCTTTGCCCTGACCAATTTTATCGCCATTGTAGCTGTACCATGCGCCTGCTTTTTCCACCAGTTTATGCTTCACACCTAAGTCGATTAACTCCCCATAAGTGTTGATACCTTCACCATACATAATCTGGAATTCTGCTTGCTTAAATGGCGCAGCCACTTTGTTTTTCACAACCTTAACACGGGTTTCACTACCAACAACCTCTTCACCATTTTTTACAGAACCAATACGGCGAATATCTAAACGGACAGAAGCATAGAATTTCAGTGCATTACCACCAGTTGTTGTTTCAGGATTACCAAACATAACCCCAATTTTCATACGGATCTGGTTAATAAAGATCAACAGTGTATTGGAACTTTTCAGGTTACCCGCCAGTTTGCGCATTGCCTGGCTCATCATACGTGCGGCCAACCCCATATGAGAATCGCCAATTTCACCTTCTATCTCAGCTTTCGGGGTTAAAGCAGCAACGGAGTCTACGATAATGACATCAACAGCACCGGAACGTGTCAGCGCATCACATATCTCTAGAGCTTGTTCACCCGTATCTGGCTGAGAACATAACAGGTTATCAATATCAACACCCAGTTTCTTAGCATATACAGGATCAAGAGCATGCTCAGCATCAATAAATGCACAAGTTTTACCTTCACACTGTGCTGCGGCAATAACCTGTAATGTCAGCGTTGTCTTACCCGAGGATTCTGGACCATAGATTTCAACAATACGCCCCATCGGCAGACCACCAGCACCTAACGCAATATCCAGTGACAGTGAACCAGTGGAGATAGTTTCAACGTCCATTGAACGGTCTTCGCCCAGACGCATGATGGAACCTTTACCAAATTGTTTTTCAATTTGGCCTAGTGCCGCTGCCAGTGCTTTTTGTTTATTTTCATCAATAGCCATTTTTACTCCCTCGTAAGCAATGAAAGGTTACCTCACTGCCGATGAATCTAATACCAAAATGTTGCCTGCAATTATACTGTATAATCATACAGCATCAAGCTAATTTTTTAAAATCTCTGATAGCAATGTCTTTAGAGAATAAATTGCAGCTTGCAGACGAACTTCATTTCGATCACCGTTAAAACAACAATGGCGGGTGACAACTTCTATCCCATTTGCTGTACGGTGTGCAAACCCAAACCATACTGTACCAACAGGTTTTTTTTCACTACCACCATCAGGCCCAGCAATACCACTAACAGAAACTGCAAGATCTGCCTGCGCTGCTTTCAATGCCCCTGTTGCCATTTCTCTCACAACTGGTTCACTGACTGCACCATGTTGTTGTAAAACCGTTTCTGATACACCAAGCATCTGATGCTTAGCTTTATTGCTGTACGTCACAAAGCCCCGGTCGAAGTAAGCGGAACTACCAGCAATATCCGAGAGCACTTTCGCTAACCAACCACCTGTGCAAGATTCAGCAAAGGTCACCCACAATGCTTGTTGTTTCAGTTTCTTTCCCAACTCAATACTAAGCTGAGTCAAAATTTTTTCATCCATAACACCCCTTTTATCCAGTAAAAGATCCATTTTTCTGAAACCGATTCCAAATCCACAAACTAGCGATTGTCAGCGCAAACAACACACCAAAACCTATTCCCGCAGTGACAACCGGGACACCTATTTTAATGGCTAGTGAATACAAGCCAAGCATCAGCAACATGGCAGTATTTTCACCCAAATTCTGCACTGCAATTGCATTACCGGCTCCGACTGTTTGTCTACCTCTTTCCTGCAATAAAGCATTCAGTGGAACAACAAACAAACCACCAAACACGCCAAGAATAATTAATATGACATGAGAAGCCCAAATATTCTGCTGAGCAGCAAAAATTACCACCATCACACCAATTAAAATGCCGACCGGCATACAACGGTATACTGTTTTCAGTGTAATAAGACGAGCAGCAACACCCGCACCGATAATAACCCCAATGGCCACCATCACATTGAGTACTGTTGGTGTGCTGTTATCAGTAATTCCCAGAACGACAGGTACCCATAAGACCAACAAAAATCTCAATGTTACACCCGCTCCCCAAAACAAACTGGTGCCAACCAAAGAAAACCGTGCTCCTTTGTTATGCCAAAGAATACAACAAGCTGAAGTAAAATCTGTCAGCATCTTTTTCAAATGCCAATTCCTATCTTGATGGACTGCCGATAAGCGAGGGATGAATAAATTAACAATGGCAGCGATACCATATATGAATGCACAAGCAAATAATGCGACAGTCAAGTTCCAATCAGATAAAAATCCACCAGCAACAGAGCCAATGAGAATAGCCGCTATGGTTGAAGCCTCCATCAAACCATTAGCCTTTACTAAACGATCACCATCAGTCAGTTCAACCAAGATTCCGTATTTAGCCGGTGAATATGATGCTGCACCAATCCCAACCAAAGCATAACCAAAAAATGGATCATAACCCAGGCAAATACTAAGCGCGCCCAATAACTTGAAACTATTAGCAAATAACATCACTCTGCCTTTTGGGAAGCCATCTGCTATTCGCCCCACAAAAGGCGCTAATAAGATATATGCAAGGACAAATACGATCTGCAATATCGGCTGGCTCCAGTCTGGGTAAAACTGCGCTTTCAGCTGTGCCAGAATTGCAAAAAACAGAGCATTATCTGCAAAGGCCGAACAAAACTGCGAGATCAATACTGCTTTCATGCCGCAAGTTAATAGCGGTTGAGCAACAACAGAAGATTTATCCACAATTGTTATTCCTGTCCAGCTTCAGTTATTTTATGTTTCATTCTGCCGAGAATAGTACAGAATCCCTGCTCATCAATTGAAACAATATCTCTAGTGTCGTACCAACCAGACTGAATATTCCCATATTCATCTTCCGCCAATGGTAGTACCAAATGATCTGGATCTTCAACTCTCAGATATCCTTTCATCATATTCGGGCCTCGCAATTGCAAACACCCTCCTTCTTTGATGCCTGCCACCGGTATCAAACGGAATTCCATTCCCGGCAAAATTCGCCCAACAGTACCAACTTTAGCCATCATCGGCACATTTAATGCGACGACAGGAGCACACTCTGTCATTCCATACCCTTCCAAAATGCGAATACCGAATTTATCTTGCCAAACGCACTTAGTATTTTCAGAAAGCTTTTCAATACCGGACATAACATAGCGAAGACGTGCAAAATCATATGGATGAGCAAAATAGGCATAATTCTCCAGGCAAGTGGATGTGCCTAATAATACCGTGCAATTACGTTCATATACCAGTTCTGGCACAACCCGATAGTGCAATGGATTTGGATAGAGAAATACCCGGCAGCCAGCCAATAAAGGAGTCAATAGACCAACAGTCAATCCAAGTGCATGAAACAATGGTAGAGAAGACATAAAACGGTCAAGTGGATTGAAATCAGTGATAGTTCTTATCTGTTCCACATTTGCCAACAAACTGGAGTGACTATGCACGACCCCGTTGGGTATACCTTCTGAACTAGACGTAAATAATATCAAAGCATCATCATCTGGCTTTTGTGCCACCATAGCTTGTTTCGGGAAAAAAAGGTGCCATAAGATCCATAACCTATCCAGAAGAGTAACCGTATCTCCAAAATCCTCAAGATAAACCCAGTTAACCCCAGTAACTTGTTCAGATAAATAAGCTAACTTTTCCTTTTTCAGAAACTGCCGGGAAGTCACAATAGTTTTGATACTGGCAACCGCTACCGCATTCCTCAATTCGTGACCGTCGGTTGTATAGTTTAGTAAAGCCGGTATCCTTCCTCTCAAAGATGCCCCGAATATCGCAGCTACCATAATAGTGGCATTAGGTAAAAGAAAACCAATCCGTTCCCCCTGACAGGTAAAACGCTGCAAAATACGGCTGGTACCCAGTACTTTTTTAAGCAGCCCGTTATAACTGTCTTCTTTAAAAGAAGCATCTTCAATACAGGGCTTAAAACGACCAAATTGTTTTCGTGCAACCAGTAAAGATTCAAATATTGTTTCTTGCGGTCGGGTTGCCATTCGTGCATTCATCATTATTTCATGCAAACGCTCACCGGCTAAACGACGTCGTTGCTCCGAACTAGATGCATCCGGCATCGGCAATCGTGTCGCAGGCAGAATTTTTATTGTCACCTTCGGAAAAAGATGCAGTTTGAAGATACCTTTTAATCGACTAAATATCGTTTTTTCTAACCCTTCAATACGGACAGGAACTACCACCGCTTCCGATATCGCTGCAATAAAAGCCGCACCATCATAGGTTTTCATCAAAGAACCGGTAACAGTAATTCTCCCTTCAGGGAAGACAACTATCGGACGCCCTTTTTCTATTTCCTTGACCAATATCCTGACTGCCATTGGATTTATTGGGTCCAAAGGAACTATTTCAACATAGCGCCTTACCAGTTTCATAAAACCACGATTTGCAATGCTAGAGTAGACAGCAAATACCGGCTTAGTTGGTAAAAAAAGTGTTAGTAAAACACCATCAAGAAAAGAGACATGATTAGGTGTAATAAGACATTTTGGGTAGGCAAATTGTTTAATATCCCCTTCTATTGTTAAACGAAACATCAAACGAAAAACAAACTTTAGAAATTTAAACAACATATCCGTATCTCAGCCCATTTGAAAAATAAATAGAAAATACTATAGATACTATTTATTGTTCGATACTGTAATATTCTTATTTTTCAAATAAGAATATTATCGAACAACGTCAGGAGATTACTCTGGGAAGAATAATTTCTTTCACATAAGCTGTGATTTTTTCCGGTGAAAGTTGCGCATTAATAATATGATTTGCGCATTCACAATAGAGTTTTTCCCTTGCGGCAAGCACCTCTTCCATTTCTTCAACGATAGATTTTCCTGTCAAACTGGGACGTTGAGTATTTTCCGGCTGCTGCATCAATCGCTCAGCTAATATATTAGCTGAAGCCTGAAGATAAATCACCGTACCATTTTGTTGCATATATTGGCGATTTTCAGTTGAAAGAATGATCCCACCACCAGTAGAAATAACCCGATCTCTTTGACTAACTTGTTGTAAAGCCTCACTTTCCAATTGCCTAAATTGCTGCCACCCTTGTTGGTTAACAATATCCGCAATTGTCATATTACTGGTTTGTTGAATATGATGATCGGTGTCAATAAATGTGTACGATAATTCATTCGCTAATAGTTTTCCAACTGTCGTTTTTCCTGCTCCACGTGCACCTACAATAAACAATATTTGGTTCATTGCTTGATATCCTTGGTAAATTTCATCATTAAAAATATATTAACACCCATAGTAACCAATACTTTACATTAACGTAAAATCAAAAGTTAATATATGGAAAAAGCTACCCAAAAGCATGATTATACTGATACCTCAATTAATCAAATACACTTTTGGGGTAACAACAAGCAGATCATTCACGAATTAGATCATCACCATAACCAACCCATTTATATGTAGTTAGCGCATCCAATCCCATTGGGCCACGGGAATGTAATTTCTGAGTGCTGACTGCAACCTCAGCCCCCAAACCAAATTGCCCACCATCAGTAAAACGAGTACTGGCATTCACATAAACCGCTGCGGAATCTACCTGACGAACAAAATAGTCAGCATTGTGCAAAGATTGAGTCAGAATTGCATCAGAGTGGGATGTACCGTATGTACGGATGTGGTTAATTGCCCGCTCAATATCACTGACAATTTCCACATTCATATCTAAAGATAGCCATTCATCACTGTAATCTGCTTCTGTCACATCCACGACCTTAGCAGGACCTTCTTGCAAAAATGCCATTGCTGACTTACTAGCATGAAGGGTAACACCCTGTCCTTTCATATTTTTGCTCAATGCAGGCAAAAAGTCTGCCGCGATCTTCTCATGTACCAGCAAAGTTTCCAAAGCATTACAAGCGCTTGGGCGTTGCACCTTAGCATTAGTGATTACAGTCAATGCCTGATTAAAATCAACACTTTCATCGACAAAAATATGGCAGACACCAATACCACCAGTGATAACCGGAATAGTTGATTGCTCGCGGCACAGTTTATGCAACCCAGCACCACCACGCGGGATCAACATATCCACATAACGATCCATTTTTAGTAGCTGAGTGACCAACTCACGATCCGGTTTATCTATCGCCTGCACTGCCGCGGCAGGCAATCCACTCTGTTCAAGTGCGCACTGAATCACTTTAGCTATTGCTTGGTTAGTGTTGTGAGTTTCTTTGCCACCACGCAAAATAACCGCATTACCTGTTTTCAAACACAGAGATGCAACGTCAATAGTGACATTAGGACGCGCTTCATAAATCACCCCGACCACACCAAGAGGTACACGACGACGCTCCAGCTTCAGACCACTATCAAGCAAACTGCCATCAATTATCTGTCCAACCGGATCAAATAAACGGCATACCTGGCGAACATCATTTGCGATCGCGGTCAAACGTTCAGATGTCAGTAACAGACGATCCAACAATGCTTCATGCATCCCCTGTTCACGGGCCTGAATCATATCAAACTGATTAGCTTCGAGAATGACTGCACTTTCCTGCTCCAACAAATCTGCAATGTGGATTAATACCTGATTTTTCTGTTTTGTATTTAGCTGTGCCAGTTGCCATGAGGCTTCTCTGGCAGCCTTTCCCATTTGTTCTAACATTATGAACCCTTAACTCACAATCATATCGTCACGATGAACCGCAACAGCACCATATTCATAACCGAGGATTTGGCTTATCTGCTGTGAATGATGACCGGCAATCAAACGCAAAGCATCACTATTATAGCGGCTAACACCATGTGCCAAATCCTTACCTGATAGACTACGAATGCGGATAACCTCTCCACGGGAGAAATTACCTTTAATATTTTTAATCCCTTTCGGTAACAAAGAACTCCCTTTCTTACATATTGCAGTTCCAGCACCGTGGTCAACAATAATTTCACCCGCAGGCGGTGCGCCAAAAATCCAACGTTTACGGTTTTCCAGCGGGCTTGCCAGCCCATGGAAGCGAGTACCTACTGGGTTACCTTCAATGACATCAGAGATAACATCAGGTTTGCTGCCCGCTGCAATAATCACATCAATACCGGCACGACCTGCAATCCCCGCAGCCTGGAGTTTGGTCGCCATTCCACCCGTTCCCAACCCAGAAACACTATCACCGGCAACCATGCGTAATTCATCACTGATGTCATAAACTTCCTGAATAAATTCTGCATTTGGATTGCTACGTGGATCAGCGGTATATAACCCTTCAATATCAGTCAGCAATAACAGCTTATCTGCTCCCCCCAAAATTGCTGCCAGTGCAGATAGGTTATCATTATCACCAACTTTAATTTCGGCAGTAGCAACAGCATCATTTTCATTGATTACAGGAACAATGCGATTATCAAGCAAAGCATGTAGAGTATCTCTGGCATTTAAAAAACGCTCACGATCTTCCAAATCTGCACGAGTCAATAGCATCTGTCCAACATGAATACCATAAATAGAAAAAAGTTGTTCCCATAACTGAATCAACCGGCTTTGACCTACCGCAGCCAATAATTGTTTAGACGCAATAGTAGCAGGCAAATCCGGGTACCCCAGATGTTCCCGACCTGCCGCAATAGCACCGGAAGTCACAATAATAATGCGATGGCCTTTTTCATGTTGCTGAGCACATTGACGCACAAGCTCCACAATATGAGCTCGATTAAGACGACGCGATCCACCAGTCAGTACACTTGTTCCCAGTTTCACAACCAATGTTTGGCTGCTATTCATCATATTTCTGCCATTATATATAATTCGAAAAAAACAGTGTTCAGTTTTAACAGGAGAGAAGCGTTATGCCAACAGACATAATGCTAAATCGAAAAAATGTTAGCTCAAAACAAGCTTATGCTATTAATTTCAGCTGAAACTTTCAGAACGCACTGTTTTAATTTGCAAGAGTCAATAACTTCGATAAAGCATTTGAGGGAATCCTACAAATGGATTAAAAATCATCAAGTAAGAACGATTACTAACAGATTTTATTTTTCAACCATTGGCTGGTTTCTTGTAATGCCTTATCAAAACTGCTGTAAACAGGAGTCGTCGGAATAGCCAGTAATTTGCTGTCCATAGATGACATTACTATTAGCTTCGATTCTTCTTTCGGGCTAAAAATATCATTCTGCCAGTAACCAGCGAGCATAGGAACAGGACAACGCCGGCCTAACAAACCTTGTTTTTTAAGAGAGTAACAACTGAGTTCGAGACGAAACGCATTTTCATCCACATTATAAATACCCAACCTACTGGCAAACATATCAAGATACATTGCCGGAGCATGTTGTTGGCGTTCAACACTATTGAGCCATTCATGAACAATAGCACCAAGAACCGCAATACCTTTAATATGTTTAGCTTCCAAATAAGCTAACCGGACAGCAACATTAGCACCAAAACGGAAACCAAAAATGCCAACCCGAGTATGGTCAATCCAAGGGATTTCACTCAATTGATGGATGACTTGCTGATGAAGAGTGCAGGTATCTTGTGTCAGTTTTAGCCGTGAAGAGTAACCAATTGAAGGCATATCCACCGTCAGCATGGCAAACCCGAGAGGAGCCAAATAATCACGGAATAGCCGATAATAATCACTTTGCAAATTATCTAAACTACCACAAACCAAAATGGTTGGAGACGGCCCTTGCGATTGTTGAGGCAAGTGAAGAAAACCGGTCACACAACTGCCTTCTTTCAGTTTGAACTCTATTTTCCTCAACTGATAATCAGAGCAATGAGCTGCATTTTCATAAGCTTTATTTGCCAAAATAACTGCCTGCTGAGACAACTCATCACCTTTAAGATGAGGATAACCGGCAATGCTATACAAGTTAGCTGCTTTCAACCAAAAACTACCAGCTTCTGGCGTTTGTCCTGCCTGCAATGCTTGCTGTTGCCAGAACATAGCCTGATGTGACCACTCAAAAACCCAGTTACCTTTACGATACCCAACCACAGTATCCAATAAATCATCATGACTGCGTTGGGAACTTGTTATGGCAATCCGGCACAGTACTTCTTCTATTTCAAACGGATCAATTCCTCGCCAAATCCACATCAGCCGGTTAATCATACGATACCAGCGCCCGTGGCTATTACCGTCCAACGTATTGTAATTACCGGCAACCAATCGAGGATAGCGGCGCTTTACCAGCGTAGAGGTTTCCTGATGTTTTTGCCTTGGCTTAAAAAGTGATTCTGAAAGATTTTGTTTTGCCATAACAAATGCTGACTTTATTTACCTTCACAAATTGGTGGAACGAATACTACGCCCATATCCCAAGGTTGCTCAATCCAAGTATCTTGTGAAATATCAACAACATAATCATCAACCAAAGGACGACCTGCTGGTTTTGCGAAAATAGTCACAAAACGAGCTTTTGGATACATTTCACGAATAGCCTGAGCTGTGCCACCAGTGTCAACTAAATCATCTACAACGATGAAACCTTCACCATCACCTTCTGCTTTCTTCAATATTTGCAGCTCACGCTGATTATTATGGTCATAACTAGAAATACAGACTGTATCTACATGACGGAGACCCAGTTCACGCGCGAGGAGCGCCCCAGGTACAAGGCCCCCACGACTGACAGCAATGATGCCTTTCCACTGTTCAACAGGAAGCAAACGTTGTGCCAATTTACGGGCATGTACTTGCAACATATCCCAGGTTACGACGTATTTTTCGCTCATAAGAATTGATCCCGGCAACTAAGAATATTTCAGAAAAGATTTTTTGCAGAAAAAAGTTGCGCGAGATTATAGTGATTTAGGTGAGCAAAAACCAGCAGAAACAAGGAATCGACGAATCATATTATTCTGACCAAAATAAAGTGGTATTCTGAGTTTAATCGCATCATAACGTTAATAGCTCGTAATAATAAAATCTATATCTCAGGTAGAGATTAGTATTTTCATCTTATTGAAATGCAGTCACAGGAGATTCGTCGTGTCAGAATTATCACAATTATCCCCTCAACCTCTATGGGACATCTTTGCCAAAATCTGCTCTATTCCTCACCCTTCTTATCATGAAGAAGCGCTGGCAACTCACATTATGCAATGGGCGCAAGAGAAACGCTTACATGTTGAACGTGATCTGGTTGGCAACATTCTGATCAGAAAGCCAGCCAGTAAAGGGCTGGGAAATCGTAAATCGGTTGTTCTGCAAGCACACCTTGATATGGTGCCACAGAAAAACAACGATACAGCGCATGATTTCACTAAAGATCCTATCCGTCCTTATATTGATGGTGAATGGGTTACTGCACAAGGTACAACATTGGGAGCCGATAACGGTATTGGCCTGGCATCAGCATTGGCAGTGCTGGCTGATGACAATGTCAAGCATGGCCCGCTAGAAATTTTATTGACCATGACGGAAGAAACCGGAATGGATGGCGCGTTTGGTCTGCAACCGGGTTGGCTTCAGGCTGATATTTTGATCAATACCGATTCAGAAGAAGAAGGCGAGATCTACATGGGTTGTGCTGGTGGTATCGATCTCACTGCAACTTTAGCACTGACTCGTGAAAAAGTTCCGGCTAACTACAAAACATTAAAACTGATAATCAAAGGTCTCAAAGGCGGACATTCCGGTTGTGATATTCATTTGGGACTGGGTAATGCCAACAAACTTCTGGCACGATTCCTTGCCGCCCATACTGAGGAGTTGGGGCTAAAACTGCTCGATTTCCAAGGCGGTACTCTGCGTAATGCTATTCCACGTGAAGGCCATGTTATTGTTGCCATCCCCGCAGATAAAGCTGCACAGTTTGCCCAACTGAAAGATAAATACCTGGGGATACTGAAAAACGAATATGCCATCGTTGAGAAAAACCTGACTATATTGCTGGAAGAAGTTGAAACCGATATTCAAGCATTAACTGATGACTGCCAAAATCGTTTTATCTCATTGCTAAACAGTACTCCCAATGGTGTTATCCGTATGAGTGATGTCATCAAAGGTGTGGTAGAAACTTCCCTAAATGTGGGCGTTGTTGCTATGGAACAAGATAAGGTAAACATCATTTACTTAATCCGTTCGCTTATCGACAGCGGCAAATCTTATGTTATCAGTATGCTCTCTTCTCTGGCTAAACTATCAAATGCTGAAATTTCCGCTAAAGGTGATTATCCCGGCTGGCAACCAGATGCAAATTCTCCAGTAATGCACTTGGTACGTGATACTTATCAACAGCTGTTCGACAAGACACCTAATATTATGGTGATTCATGCAGGACTAGAATGTGGATTATTCAAGAAACCTTATCCTGATATGGACATGGTATCCATCGGGCCAACTATCACAGGCGCTCACTCCCCTGACGAACAGGTTCACATTAAGAGTGTCGGGCAATATTGGCAACTTCTGACCGCAGTCCTGAAAGCCATTCCTGAAAAAGCTTAATCAGACCTCCCCTGCTCCAACGTAGTAGCAGGGGAATTACCATTCAAACAAAAGTTGCCGATCAATTTGCGGGTCCTGTAAAGTCACATGCAAGCCAAGTGACTGCTCCCCGCCCTGTCGGGCGAGGCTTCCCACTTCCTAGGCCGCAACCGTCTGTGTGACGGATTTACACTGGCCTCCATGGGCAGAAACGACGAGTCCCGCCGCTTGTAATTCCAGTATTCC
>NZ_LJCS01000047.1:0-35305 GCF_001280945.1 Photorhabdus heterorhabditis
GATTAAGCGTAAACGCCTGCGTCTGCTGCGCCACCAGTTCCCAGCCGTCAAACACCAGATGGCGGATCATTTTCAGCCGGCCGTGCTGATACTCGCGGATTTCCGCCGGCACGTCGCCGTCCCACACGGTGACGGTAGATGTGCCTTATACTGATGTCTGGTCTTTTCCACCTGTTCAGTATTACCCAGGTAAACATCCTTGCGAAAAGCCGGCAGACTTGATGGCGCATATTATCCGATCCAGTAGTCGGGAAGGGGATTTGGTGGCGGACTTCTTTATGGGATCGGGCTCAACACTAAAAGCGGCACTGAAGCTGAATCGTAGGGTCTTGGGTGTAGAATTGGAAGAAGAGTACTTTAACCAAACTAAGCGGGAAATTGGGGTAATAATATGAATAACTACCTCGTTGCGGTGGAGGGGTTATTTGAGTTTCTCTCATTAGTTATTATGGCCAAATAGTGAATTGTTGGATAGTATTTGGCGGATTTCATTGTCAGAAAGTGGTTGTAATCTCGGTGAACAGAGATTAACTTTTTGACTTGAAGTAATGCTCTTAGCGAGATCTATATAAGCTCTAAATTCAACTTGGCTGTGTCCACCTTCATTCATTTCCATCGGCTGAATAATCACATGATGGTTTGACAAAAAAAAGTTATACCAAGTATTTTTTCTCACTTTCTTTATTAATTTTTTAAGCAAAAACATTGCAGGTATCATTTGCCCTAGTAATAAACGAGATGTGGTAAAGGGAGTGTCGGGGGTACCAGAGACTTCTTTACCAGTGCTGACGTTGCGAACAACAATTTTATTAATATATAGTCGTATGTAAATTAAGCTCATAAAAATGTGTATGTCAGGTAATTCAAATTTGTTGCAAGTATACGTTCTTCTCTTAATGCAGTGAAGTCTGATGCTTATTGAGTCTTTTAAATCAATACAGGGCAAATCAGCCCAAGTAATTAAATTAACTAAATGATCACTCCATCAGTGGGATGGAATTATGCGTATGGACAAATACACCAGCCCCACTGCATACACTTGGGGCACATTTACAGCAATGCTTGGTGCTCTGTCGCTGAACGACTGGGCCATCATTATTGGCATTATCTGCACTGTTGGCACCTTTGGGGTCAACTGGTACTACAAGCATCGGGAGCTTAGCCGCAATGACAAAGACCAGTAAGTTAAGTGCTGTGGTTATCGGTCTGGTTCTCTCTGGTGCAGGTGCCACGGCGATATTGTCTCAGTTCTTGGACGAGAAAGAGGGTAACCGGCTATCAGCGTATCAAGATGCGGGGGGAGTCTGGACAATCTGCCGAGGTGTTACTTGGATTGATGGAACTCCCGCTCGTCAGGGGATGAGGTTAATGCCGAATCAGTGCCGTGACCTCAATGCACAAGAAGCAAAGCAGGCTATTGCATGGGCAAAACGCAATGTGCGGGTGCCATTAACTGAACCTCAGATAGCAGGTATTGCCAGCTTTTGCCCATATAACATTGGCCCATCGAAATGCTTCTCTTCCACATTCTATAGAAAGCTGAATGCCGGAGATAAGAAAGGCGCTTGTGCTGAGATAAAACGTTGGGTATTTGATAATGGTCGAGACTGTCGACAGACCAAAGGGCAGGCAAACGGCTGTTATGGTCAAGTTGAGCGACGTGCCCAGGAATCGGAATTAACTTGCTGGGGGCTGGATGAATAGACATTCGTTGGCCAGGATATTGTTTCTGTTTGGTTTTGTTCTTACTTTGATAGGTAAAGATGGATGGGGTTGGTTTCTGGGGTATTGTTGCTATGAAATTTAACTTTCATTACTACACGATACTAGCGTTGATCCTTATTTCATTGACAGCGTATTGTTATCACTCTGAGTTACAGAAAGAGCAGCATATTACAAAACAGCGGCAATCAGAAATCCAACAGCTTACGGATGCGCTTAATTATCAAAATTCACACATCACTATGTTGCGCGAGCTTGATGTGAAACACACTCAGGAACTTGCTAATGCCAAATCTGAAATTGATGTTCTTCGCAATGATGTTGCTGCCGGTCGTCGCAAGTTGCGCATCGCGGCAACCTGTAGTCAAAGTGAAACCGGTTCCTCCGGCAGAGTGGGCCATGCAACCACCGTCGAACTCACTGAAGAAGCTGGATCAACTGTTCTCGATATCAGAGAAGGCATTATCAACGACCAGGCAAAATTAAGATATTTGCAAGAGTATATTAGTCAATGTCTTAATTAATTTAAATTTTAATAGTTTTAATAGGAAAATATAGGACATATTCCTCTTTGCTTGTAGATTTTGATTTGTAGAAAGGCAAAATACGCAAAGGATAAAATATGGAAAGACGAGGTAATTATTTTATAAATCCGGTACGACAGATTGGGCGTGGAGCTTTCGGCTATGTGGAAGAGGTTGAACTCTACAGCCTTGATAATAATAAGTGTGGTAACTACGCTAGGAAAACGTTATCAGTCAATGAAGACCTGCTTAAAGGTTTCACGCTCGACGAGTGGAAGCGCAGATTTCGGAGAGAAGCCATGTATCAGGCTTCTTGCTGCCATTCAAATGTGGCTCCAATTTACATTCACCAATTATCCACTGATAAACCTTGGTTTATTACTGGGCTTGCAGAGAATGACTTAAATAGTGAACTTAGTATGGGGCTACTCCGAGTATCAGAAAAATTAAGCATTATAAAAATGATACTCGAAGGGATTAAGTATATGCATGTGAGAAAAAGATACTTGCACCGTGATTTAAAGCCAGCGAACATCCTTAAATTCTCTGATGGTTTCTACAAGGTTTCTGATTTTGGTCTTGTAAAGAATTCAAATAAAGAAGCTGAATCTGAGGTATTGAGTCATATTGGGGCTGCAATGGGAACTCGTAAGTATATGGCACCTGAGGTCCATAATGGATTTTATGATGAAAAAACAGACATCTATGCTCTCGGTGTAGTAATCGGTGAGTTTGGAATCAGTCAATTAAAAGGGATAGATGATTTTATTCATAAAAGCACAGCACATAAACCTGCAATGAGGTATAACTCAATTGAGGACATGTTAAGTGATTTCGAGAAAATCATTAAGGAGAATAATCAATGATTACCTTATTGAACTGCGGCCTATTCTCGTTGGGAAAAAACGCTATACGAGGTAATCAAGACTCTATTATGCCACCCAAGATTGTAGGTAATGGATATATTATGGCTGTGGCTGATGGTGTTGGGGCATATGAAGGTGCGCAGGAGGCTTCACAAACGTCCATTAATTATCTTTCAAGCTTTGTTATTGAAGATGATTTAAATATGAATTTAATATTTTCTTCGATAAAAAGAAAAGTAGCTAAGTTATCTGAAAATAATTCAAGTTTCCATAGAGCGGCGACAACACTTACATTTTGCTACGTTCGCGAAGATAGTATACATATTGGGCATGTAGGAGATACAAGAATTTACGCAAGAAAAGGGAAAAAGCTTATTCAATTATCAACAGATCATACTCAGCATCAAGAACTGATTAATGAGGGGTTATTCACAAAGAAAGAATTGAAAGGCGTGAAGGGAAAAAATACTCTGACGTCGGCGCTTTCAAAGGTAATTGATCTTACCTATCAGGATCTTCATTACCCTCTCTCCGAATTTATTGATTATGAAGGTATATTAGACATATATATTATGTCGGATGGTGCACATCACTTCTGGGAAAAACGACCAAGGTTTTCAGATAATACCCTGTGTAATCCAGTGAGATTTGCATCAAGCTTACAAAGACGAATTGAAAAAGCTACACCAATTGACGATTATTCACTAGTGGCTGCCAGTTTTAAAATTTCGTAAATGATACAGTTTGCTTCGTTTTAGGTTAACTGTTCTATTTCTACCCCCCATTTTTTTGGGGGGGTAAGTCAGTGCAGCTAACTCATACCATCAGTTAACGCTGGTGGTTTTTTATATCCGCAACACTCAAACACTGCAAGTAACTAATTCAGAGCATTTTGCTGACAGAGTACTCGATAGTAGTTATTCAATCCGGTGTGATATTTAAAATGCCGGGGATTTATTAAACTGAAAAGAAGAATGTGCTGATTCCAACTGTTTCTTGGTTGGAAATGGTTCAGCGCTGGTTATCGCCGTCTGTTTGTATTAACTGGCATATGTTAGCAACAGTTGGCCAGACAATACTGATAATGCATGCCATTACGTTCCTTGTTTACTCTGAGTGTAAGTTAGTGGCATTTTGTATCTATCGCGTACTAGTGATAATGCTGATGTATAATCCTCCCATGCAAGGAGGAAGTGATGTTAAAAATATTCAATTGCGTAAAACTTATCGGATTGCTGATTGTTTTTATTTTACCTTGTATCGGGTACTCGGAAACCCAATACGTAGATCCTATGACAACATGTCTAAATGATTATGTCCTTCCTAAATTATCAGCAGACATACTGCCTGAAAAGTTAGTGGATGATGCTTTTATTACGTGCAAATCTCAGGTTGATGAGTGGCTTAAGCCTTTTGAGGCTATTGATAAACGTGAAGAAAACTATAAATCTATGCATGATTTTTATGTTCGAATGGTAAATATCAGACGGAAAGCCGAATTAAGCAATAACTGAATGATGATTATTTGTTATTGAATAAATATTGCATGTTGACCACCTTCCACGGTGGTTTTTATATTTTAAGGGAAAGAAATGGCAAAAAATACTGACTGGGAGGGAATAGAGCGTGATTACCGTTCCGGCCTTCTCTCAATCAGGGAGATTGCCAAACAATATGGCATCAGTGATGCAGCGATTCGAAAAAGAGCGAAAACTGAGGGATGGGTTCGCACTATTGTTGAAAGTACGCAGTGCGAACCTGATGCGAACCAAGCGGAAAGTCAGGTAGCAAGTAGCACCAGTAATATCTTGGAGTCTGAAAAGTTCGCAGAGAGTTCGCAAGGAACCGCAGGGATTCTCAAGCCGCAATACGAACAGTTTGCTCAAAACATAGCGGCGGGTATGCCGATGAAAGAGGCGGCAATTTGTGCGGGTTACTCTCCAGCCCGTGCTGATTCTCAATCATCCATATTAATACGCAGACCGGAAATAAAAGCCCGCATTCGAGAACTGAGAAACGAAGCGGCGTTGCTTGTTTCATTCAATGCTGGACACTTGGCTGAATTGTCGTTTCGTGCCGGGAAAGAAGCGTTAGCAGATAAGAAGTTCGGACAGGTTGCGCCGAACATTAAGAACGCTGCGCAACTTACCGGTATCGACATGAGCAGCAATAAAACTGAGGTTAATGTCGATCTGGCCGGATTGAGCTATGGAAAGGTCTGCATTGTCACTCCTGCCAATTGTCCTGCTGATGTCTGGGCTTCTCACATGGAGAAATTGCGCGAGGGAAAACAGGTAGCCCAGTCATCATAGATGGTGTTCTGTACGCTTTTAGTAGTGACTGGGCGACAGAAGTTTTATATGACCGAGCATTAGGTTCTGTTCGCTGGCGTTGGACATATGGCGGGCGTGGTGGCGGTAAATCGGTAGAGATTGCTCGTGCGCTGGTATTGTTGGGTGCTATAGAACCAATGACGATTCTTTGTGCCCGTGAATTCCAGAACTCAATCAATGATTCTGTTCTTGCCCTGCTTGAGGCACAAATCATTGATCTTGGCCTGTCCCACTTCTATAAGGTCAAAAACAACGAGATTGAAGGTCAGAACGGCACTCGTTTCACGTTTAAAGGTCTTCGCAACAATATTCAAAGCATCAAGTCGATGCATGGCATTAAGATCTGTTGGGTTGAAGAGGCTCAGACCGTTTCGCAAGATAGTTGGGATATTCTTGGGCCAACTGTACGTGCTAATAAATCCGAAGTCTGGGTTTCTTTCAACCCCCGCGAGGAAGAGGACCCGACATACAAACTGATGACCCGGCATCATGAAGATCCCCCTGACGGCGGCGTTATTATTCGAAAAGTTAACTATTGTGATAATGCCTTTTTTCCTGACGTACTCCGGCAGGAAATGGAATATTGCAAACGCATCGACTATGAAGCGTATGAGCATATTTGGCTTGGGTTACCAAAAGCACTCAGTGAAGCGGTTATCTTCTCTGGGAAATACCGGGTTGAAGCATTTTCTGATGAGCTATGGCTAGAAGCTGACCGACTTTTCTATGGAGCTGACTTTGGTTTCGCTAATGACCCGTCCACACTGGTTCGCTGCTTCATTATTGGTACCAAACTATATATCGAATATGAAGCCTATGGAGTAGGCGTTGAATTAGATGAAATGCCCCAGTTCTATGATTCGGTACCGCTTTCTCGTAAATGGCCCATTCATGGGGACAGTAGCCGACCGGAAACTATCAGTTACTTATCACGCCAGGGGTTCGTTATCGATGGTGCCACAAAATGGCCGGGGAGCGTTGAGGATGGGATCACTTACCTAAAAGGGTTTGAAGAAATCATTATTCATGAACGCTGTAAGCACATGATTGATGAGGCAAGACTCTATTCATACAAGACTGACCGACTGACCGGTGAAATCCTGCCGGTGGTGCTCGACAAACATAACCATTTATGGGATGCGGTACGTTATTCGCTGGATGGTTATATCACAGGCAAAAACAACCCACTTCGTATATCTAAAAATCTGTTGGGGCGAATTTAATGTTTTTCAAATTCAGACATAAAAAGAAAGCGGAGGCTTTGCCAGTTGAACAGGATATTGATCAAGCATCACCTCAGCCAATGAACATACATCCGGATACTGTCGGATCGATAACAGAGAGAAAAGTAGCTCGGCCTGTTGAACCATACAGGCCCCCTCCCGGTGTTGTTCCTACTGAACAGTTATCCGCATTAATGGCAATGGATTCTACACCTTATGAATATATGACGGGTACAGGTGGTATATCGGGAGATGTGGGTTTCCCCGGTTATCCTTATCTGGCCCAACTGTCACAATTACCCGAATATCGGAAAATGGTCGGCACTATTGCAGGGGAGATGACTCGTAAGTGGATAAAGCTAACGTCAGTGGGGGATAATGACAAATCAGATAAAATCAAAGCGCTTAATGAGGCTATTGAAAAATTCCACGTTCGTGAACGGTTAAAAAAAGCCATTGAACATGATGGTTTTTTTGGGCGAGGTCAGATTTACATTGATGTTCGCACGTCAAGAGGCGTGCTTGCTGCAACCGATCCGGTTGAACTTGAGTCTAGATTATTTCTGTCACCCAAAAAAATCACAAAGGGGAGTCTTATTGGCTTTAACGTCATTGAGCCAATATGGACATATCCGGGGATTTATAACGCTAGCAACCCGTTGAGCAATGATTTCTATAAGCCGTCAAGTTGGTATGTGATGGCAAAAACTGTACATGACAGTCGTTTGATTACATTTATCACCCGGCCATTAACCGATATGTTTAAACCTGCGTATAATTTCGGCGGCTTATCACTGACTCAGATTGCAGAGTCTTATGTACAAAACTGGTATAGGACACGTGATAGCGTATCTGATTTGATCCATTCATTCTCTGTGTCTGGATTTAAAACCAATCTTCAATCGACGTTGCAAGGACAGACGAAGAATCCTGATCAGTTAATTTATCGTGCAGAATTGTTTAACAAGATGCGTGATAACCGAGGGGTAATGATGCTGGATAACGAAGAGGAGTTTTTCCAGTTCAATACACCGCTAAGTGGCCTTGATTCACTGCAAGCCCAGTCTCAGGAACATATGAGTTCAGTCAGTAGCATACCGTTAGTGATTTTTACAGGTATCACACCGAGCGGGCTAAATGCGTCATCTGATGGGGAAATCCGTGTTTTCTATGACTTCATTGCTACTTTGCAAATGTTAGTGAAAGATGGACTGGCACGAATGATTGATATTATTCAATTATCCGAATTTGGCGAAATTGATCCTGATATTAGCTTTACATTCGAACCGTTGTATCAAATGAATGATGAACAAAAAGCCAGCATACGTAAGACCGATGCAGATACTGATTCAGTATTAATTGCTGCAAATGTGATTAGCACAGATGAAGCCCGCGAACGTCTAGCCAACGATGAAAACAGCCCGTATCACTCTCTGGAAATCAATGATGAAATCGACAAAGAAGACGACATCGAAGAAGAGGACAACACGGAAAACATCATCTGATCCCCTTCAAACACTCCGACAAATTAAACCTAATGCCGGTGTTCGTGTGTGGTACAGCAAGCAGTTATATAAGCTGGTGGATGAGATGAATAACTCGGTGATTTACTGGGTATCCGCCAACTATAAGAACAGCGGTGCAGCAATGGCAATGGATGTTAGCCCGGAGATGTTGATGCGTTCAGCAATGCGAAAATTAACCCGGCGTTGGTTAAAGCAGTTTGATGCTTTAGCTGACAAGCTGGCGAAAAAATTCGCGGCTTTATCAATGGACAACATGGATGCCTCGTTAAATCATGCGTTAGATGCGGCACATATTTCGATACCGTTCACGATGACGACAGAAATGAATAACGCGCTACAGACGGTCATTGGTGAGAATGTTGGGTTGATTAAAAGTATTCCACGGCAATATTTATCCCAAGTTGAAACGCTAGTGATGCAATCAGTAGCAAGGGGGCGTGATCTTGGAACGTTGACAAAAGCCTTGCAAGAGCGTTACGACATTACTAAGCGCCGAGCAGCCCTGATTGCTCGTGACCAGAACAACAAAGCGACTTTTGTTATGCAATCTGCCCGGCAGCGTTCAATTGGTTTTAAAACGGGTATCTGGCGGCACAGTCATGCAGCAAAAAAATTTCGTCAATCACACTTGAAAGCGGATGGTAAAGAGTTCGATTTATCAAAAGGGCTTTATATTGACGGAAAATGGATCATGCCTGGTGAAGAAATCAATTGCGGGTGTGGTTGGCAGGTCGTCATTCCTAAACTAACCAACTAATTAATCCGAGAAATATTATGAATCACGGTCTGGCGTTAGATCGGGCTTCTGTACGCTCATACGACAGAGATGGGCGTTTGCATGTTACTGAAAGTCCTATCTCTAAGGCGACGGTATCATCGTATTACGGAAGAGAAATCCCGAACTGGCAAGGGTTAAGGCTTGATCCTAATCGTATCTACAAACTGTTGCGTGCCCCTGATGAATTAGAGAAAGGGGTTGCAACTTTCAATAACCTGCCGTTATTGAAAAAACACATTCCCGTCACGGCGGCCAAACCTTCAACAGAATTGATTGTCGGTACAACGGGATCAGATTCCATGTTCGATGGTACATACCTGAAAAACAGCCTGGCAATTTGGGATGCTGAATCTATAGCGGGTATTGAATCGGATGAACAAAAAGAATTGTCAGCGGCGTATCACTACGTCGCTGATATGACCCCCGGCATGTATGACGGCATTCATCATGATGGCGTTATGCGCGATATCGTCGGGAACCATGTCGCTCTTGTTGAAGAAGGGCGAGTCGGTGCAGATGTTGTTGTCTGCGATTCCCTCCCTCTGGAGTTAAAACACATGAAGTTAAATAAAAAAATGGTGGTTGTCGCTGTACGTGCGGCGCTGGGGGCATACTTGCAGCCGAAATTAGCACAAGATGCTGCACCAAAAGAAATTGCCTCATTACTGAAAGCGGGTGGTAGCGCGAAAAGTATAGCGGAAGCGGCGAAAAACAAATTCGGTACCCTTCTGGCTCAGGATATGGAAATCGACTCAGCGGAGCTTGCCTCAATCATTGAAGCTGTTGCTGATGATGCGGAGACACAGGAGCCTGCGGAGTTACCCGCGCAGGACGATGATATCTGTGCACAAGTACTTGAACTGCTTGCGGGTAAATTGCCAGAGGAAGACTTGGAAAAAATCCGGGCGTTAATTTCAGGCACTCCCGCGCAAGACGATGATCCCGATAATAAACCAGAACCAAAGGAAGAGGATAGCGTCAGTAAGCCCGCAATGGATGCTGCTATTCGTGCAGCTACTCGAAAGGCAGAAAAAGACACAGTGAATCACATTAATGCTATTCGCATTGCTGAGGCTGAGGTTAAACCCCTCATCGGTGATGTAGTAGCAATGGATTCTGCTGACGAAATTTACAAGGTTGCGCTTGATGAGGTGGGTGTTGATACAACCGGCGTTCATCCGTCCGCTTATCGCTCTTTAGTGAAAATGCAGATCGGCATAGCAGAGTCAGCAAAACTTAAAGCCCGCCTAGCAATGGATTCTGCTGCGATAGATTCTTTTGAAAAACGTTTTCCCACCGCATCTAAATTAGTGAGGATTTAACTATGGGTTTTCCGAACAAAATTAATCACTATCCAGCCTCCGGCATTGAGGGAGCATTTGCCAGTACTAACCCTAGCGCCACTTTGTTAGCAAGGGACGGCACGCTGATTGCGGGTAACGATGGAGTAACTGTTGGGTGTTTTGCCTGGGTGATTGATGGTGTCGTTTCGAACAAGGGGGCGGGTGCCCCGTCTGGTTTTGTGGGGCGTGACGGACAAGCGTCTATCACTCTTTGGTTGGGAGAAGCATCCATGCTGATCCAACCCGGACGTGAAGTCACTTTATTTACTGCGGGTGATTTTACGGTACGAACAAGCACGCCCGCAAAAGTTGGGGATAAGATTTACGCATCCTTAAAAACGGGTGAGGTGCAGGCCGCAGCAGCGGGAAAAACTATCACTGATTTTATCGAAACTAAATTCGTTGCCGGTACTGCTGCTGGTGCAGGTGAATTAGTCAAAATGGGGACCTGGAGCTAATGAAACGACACACAGATTTTCAATATATTGAAGGGGAATACGGCATTGTAGTACCACAGGCCGTCGATTACTTAAATCCCCAATATGCTCGTAACTATACGTTAGCTATGGATGCACAGCCAGCTATGGTGACCGTGAGTAACGCCGGTGTTCCTGCGTATCTGACTAACTATCTCGATCCTGAGTTGGTTCGTGTGTTGGTCACGCCGATGAGAGCGGCTGAAATTATCGGTGAAAATAAAAAAGGTGACTGGACAACGCTGACAACCCAGTTCCCGGTTGAAGAATCAACGGGTGAAGTGAGCTCATACGGTGATCACAGCAATAACGGTATGTCAGATGCTAACGTGAATTGGGTGGAACGCCAGAGCTATCATTTCCAAACATTTACTGTCTGGGGGGAGCGTGAGCTGGATATGTACGGTACGGCCCGTATCAATCGAGCAGCGCAACTTAATACCGCAAGCGCATTAACCCTAAACAAGTTTATGAACAAGTCTTATTTCTATGGTATTGCGGGGCTTAAAAACTATGGACTGTTGAATGATCCGGGGTTAAGCGCACCGGTGGTACCGGCTGCAAACGGAAAATCCAATGGTACAACGTGGGAAACCAAAGACGGGCAGGCAATTTATGACGATATTTCCCAACGCCTATTTAAGCAGCTTACAAAACAAACAGAAGGGTTGGTGGAACGAACAGAGCCATTGAAACTTTGCATGTCGCCAACAGCGGAAGTCAATCTGACAAAAACTAACCAGTACAACGTTAATGTTACCGATCAATTGAAAAAGAATTTTCCGAATCTGACGATTGAAACGGCGGTTGAATACAGTACGGAAGCGGGGGAACTGGTTCAATTGATTGCTGATACGCTTGATGGTGAAAAAACGGCTTATGCCTCATTTACTGAAAAAATGCGGGCACATGCGGTTGTTGTGAGCTCATCCAGTTTTAAACAAAAGAAATCAGCCGGTACGTGGGGTGCGATTATTCGTTATCCACACGCTATTGCACAAATGTTGGGGGTTTAAATGGTGGCAGTCATTGTGGGGTGTAAATTGCCTCACGGGTTAACGATTGAAATTGATGGGAATAGTGTGACGCTAAACGGGATAAATTCATCAACAATTATTGGTGGTTATGGGCTGACATATGATGTTGATAAAGCGTTTTTTGACAAATATCTGGAGCTCTATGCAGATACGGAATTGGTCAAAAATGGGCTTATTTTTGCCCAGGAAAAACTCAAAGAGGTTCGGACGGAAGCTGAGGAAAAAGCCGGGTTAAAGAACGGGTTAGAGCCTATCGATCCCCAAAAACCGGGTAAGAATATTGAGCAGCGAAAAGAAGAGGATTAAGCTAATGGGCTTTGTTGTCGTTTTTGATGTCGTGAAATTTCGCACTCGTTACCCGGAGTTTTCTTCTATCAGTGATGTCCTGCTGGATACCTATTTTATTGAAGCAACACTCTATCTTAACAATACGGCCCAAAGTCCAGTTAGTGATCTTGAACAACGAATACTGTTGTTGAATATGCTTGTTGCTCATATTGCCGAACTTAATCGTTTATCTGTTAGCGGAACAGCGGCCAATCCGCTCGTGGGGCGAGTTAGCAGCGCAAGTGAGGGATCTGTTTCCGTTTCGGCTGATATGGGCGTTGTGAGTGAACGTGCTGCTTGGTTCTTGCAGACAAAATACGGGGCTATGTACTGGCAGGCAACAGAGCAATATAGAATTATGCGTTACGTCCCCGGCAGCTCTCCCTCTCACTATCCGTCATATTACTATCCACGGACTCAATGGAGACGCTAATGTCGAACAGTATCAAGGGCGGTGATGCAGCAAAACGCTACTTAAAGCAATTAGCTAAAAGAGTGGGTGAAGGCCAAAAATTGCGGGTTGGTTTTTTCAAAGACGCGACTTATCCCGATGGCACCTCAGTTGCAATGGTGGCAATTAGTAACGAGATTGGCGATCCGAGGCGTAATAGGCGACCCCGTCCGTTTTTTCGTAACACTATCAACGAACATGCTAATGAATGGGGTGATGTGCTTGCACAGGGCCTGAGTGCTAACGATATGAATGGGGATGCAGCGTTACGGATGACCGGGGAAGTTATCAAGGGGCAAATTCAACAATCTATTCGTTCTTTCACTTCACCGGCTAATAAAAAATCCACTATAGCTAAAAAGGGATTTGATGCGCCGTTACGTCACACCAAACACATGCTGAACAGTGTTGATTATGTGGTTGATGAGGGGAACGAATGAACCTGCACAATATTGTATCTGGTGCTGTTGGGATTGTTAATCCTCACTCACCTGGAGAGATACGGGTAAGTGTGGGATATGATATTGCACCCAGTGGTAAGCAAGTCCCGCACTACATCACAACACCCGTTACCGCACAAATCCAGCCACTGACTTTTACTGATCTACAACATACGAACGGCTTGAATATTCAGGGCATGCTCAAAGCGGCTTATGTGAATGGCAATTTTAATGCCGTCAACCGCCCCAGACAGCAAGGGGGTGATCTGTTGATTATTAATGGTGAAGAGTGGTTGATAGTGCAGATTTTGGAAGAGTGGCCGAATTGGTGCAAATTCGCTGTTACATTGCAGCGTGGGGAACAATAGTGGTAACGATAAATGTAACGCAAGACGATATAACAACCGCATTACGCGGTTTTTTAATGGCCTTAATATCCAGGCGTAGCGTTATTTTGTCTCAGATAAATCGCTCACCGATGCCAGATGGCGATTTTATTGTTATGACACCATTGAACAGCACGGGTTTATCAACAAGTGTAGTGATCTATAACGTACCAACAGCAGCAGGTATGGGAAAAAGTCTAATCACTCGGACGACACGCTGGACATGTCAAATTGACTGTTACGGTCAGTTCGCTCATGAGGATGCTCACATTATTGCAACGACGGTGCGCACTGAATATGCGATTGAGCTATTCAAGAGATCAGGTATCGATATGGCACCACTTTATGCCAGCGACCCGATTCAGACGACGATGATTAATGGTGAACAGCAATATGAGTCGCGTTGGACATTTGAATTTACTGCTCAAATCAACCCTGTTGTGACAACAGAACAACTATTTTTCGACAGTATTACGCTGAACACTAAAACAGTGGAGTCTATTCATGGCAATTCCAATCAGTAAAGACGTGAGAATTAATCCGGGGGTGCTGTCGGCAGTGGGTAATGCTGTTGATCTCAATGGATTATTACTGACAGATAATATATATGCACCTGTTGGTGTGGTGTTGTCGTTCTCGACTAAAGAGGATGTGGCGGCATATTTTGGTGGTGCATCCGAAGAATATAGCATGGCGGCTATTTATTTTTCAGGGTACAACAACTGCACAAAGACACCTGGCCAATTACTGTTTTCCCGATTTAATCGAGCGGCAGTATCGGCTTGGTTACGTTCAGGTTCTTTTAATGGAGTAGCTATTGCCGACTTGCAAAAAATGTCCGGTACATTGAAACTCAATATCAATGGTACAGCAATAAACGCCGCAATCAATCTTGATGGGGTTAAATCCTTTGCGGATGCAGCAAAGAGCATTGAAACAGTGATTGGCAAGGCAGTAACGGTTGTGTTCGATACCACCCGTAAAGCTTTTATCATCAATGTTGCCTCTGGCAGCATTAAACCGGAAGATACAAATATCACCTATGGTACTGGTGATGGGGCCGAGGCTCTTAAGTTCACTGGCGCACTAGGGGCAACGGTTTCTCAGGGGGCTACAGTGTCGGCGGTTCCTGATCTATTCGCTGTGATTAAAACTCAGTCTCAGCAATGGGCAGGTTTTACGACGGTATTTGAATGTACAGATGAACAGCATCTTGCATTATCCGCGTGGGCTAGTAGTCGGGTATATCGCTATTTCTATGTTGCCTGGACAACAAGTGGCACGGCAAAAGTGAAAGGTAGTCAGGAAACTATCGCCCATAAAATTATTGGCATTCACAGCTACGGGAGTGTCGTTCCTGTTTTCTGCTCTGATAATATGAAACCGGCAGCAATATTGGGTTATGCGGCGGTGCTGGATTTTGAGCGAACGGAGGGGCGTGTTCCATTTAAATTCAGAGAATTGAACGGCCTCAATCCTGATGTGATCGATTCTGATGTTTATGATGCGCTGATTGCTAATGGATATAACTTCTATGGCAATTATGCCGCCAATAATATCACCGAAAATTATTGGGCTGATGGCACAATAACCGGTGATTTTAAGTGGCTAGATTCCTTCTGTGGTCAAATCTGGCTGAATGCGAACTTGCAAGGCGCGGTTATTGCCTTGTTCAAATCCAACAAGACTATCCCTTATAACACGGCTGGCCGTGCGCTGGTGGAAGCCTCAATGAGTGATGTTATCCAGCGGTTTAAGTTGTGGGGCGGTATCCGAGCAGGCGTAACATTATCGGCTGCACAAAAACTGGAAATTATTAACGCTGTGGGATCTGATGTTTCAACGTCAATAATCGCGAAGGGTTATTACTTGTATATTGGGGAAATGTCTGCCTCTATGCGTGCAAATCGCACCAGCCCAAGCTGTACACTGTGGTATTGCGACGGTGGCAGTATTCAGAAATTCGAAATGGCATCTACGGAGGTTCAATAATGTCAGACACAATCACTTCTGCTGATGCGGTAATTACCCTGACTGTGACCAATTTATACCCGTCTGGTGTGCAATTACAGGGATTTGCCGCCGACAACATTTTCGAAACTGAGGCGTTGGATTTGGCTGAAACGGTACGTGGGGCGGACGGTAAACTGTCAGCGGGTTTTATCTACGGCAATATCAATCAGACGATTCATATTATGCCTGATTCAGAAAGTCGCACCATTTTTGATACTTGGGCAACGACATCACGTACTAGCGTCTCGGTGTTCAGATGTAATGCGACGGTTATTCTTCCGGCCATCGGGCGTAAATACACATTGGTGAACGGCGTTCTGAAGCAATGGAAAACCATGCCGGACGCAGGAAAGGTTTTACAAGCGGCGCAGGCCGTCATTGAGTGGGAATCAATAACAGGTGAGGCATATAGCTAATGGCACGTAAAGAAACCTTCATCACTATGAATGATGATAATCGCGACAAAGGAAAGCTTTTTTACATTCAGGAAATGCCCGCTTCGCAGGCTGAATGGTGGGCTATTCGTGCATTGATGGCAATGGGGAGAGAGGGGTTGGATATCCCCGATAATTTTCGGGATTTGGGCATGGCTGCATTAGCGGTGGTTGGATTGAAAGCAATTTCTCGCATTGCTCCTGATGAAGCCAGGCCACTACTTGATGAACTGATGGGTTGTGTGCAGATGGTTCCGAATCAGGCAGATAAAAAAATCAAACGCGAACTGATCGACAGTGACATTGAAGAAATTGTTACCCGGCTGAAATTACGTGCAGAGGTGCTTAAGTTACACGTGGATTTTTTCAAAACCGCCAACCAATCGTAATCCCGCCGCGCTATTCCAGCATCTCAAGACCATTCGGTATCGTCGGTTATACAAATGTCCCAGGCACAATAGCGACCGTTATCTCATCAGGAAAAGCAACTCTCCATGAGCTGGATACAGTTTATGGCGTGGAGGACCTTTGGCAGTTAATAGAGATTATTCAGGTCGATAATCACAATGCTTACGTTTTACAGCAGGGTAAAAACTGATGGCAAACATTATAGATGAACTTGTTATAACGCTGGGGCTTGATGCGGCTGAATTTAGCGCAGGTGAAACCGCAGTGATTGCCGGGATCGGTGGGTTGGCTCAGGTTATGCAAAAACTGGTTGACTCGTTTAATGATGGTGAAAAGAAAACCAGCAAATCATTAGACAAAACCGGTAAGAAAACCGAAAAAGTGGCAAAAGAAATGGAGGCGGCAGGAAAGAAAGCTTCCTCTTTCTTTTCCAGCATAAAAAGCCAGATCTTGGCTTTGGCGGGTGTCACGGTCTCACTCGGTGGACTGAAAAGTTTTGTGACCAGTTTTACTGGCAATCTCAATCAGTTAAGTACTGCCGCTGATGCGTTCGGCATGTCGGCCAAAGCGCTTGATGGTTGGACAAAAGCAGGTCAAGCATTTGGTGTCAGCGCAAATGAGATTGTGGGGGCATTTTCACGCATTAATGATGCTAAAGCCCGACTAAAATCAGGTGTTGCGCTTGATCCGGCTCTTGAGACGCTGTTAAAAACGGCATCACAAGCGGGTGTGGATATTGATATTGCCTCAGAAAGCACCGAATCCATCATGCGTAAGCTGACTGGTGTTTTTCCCAGGCTTAATAAAGATCAACAGCAAGCTTACGGTGGTGAACTTGGGTTCGGGTACGCCGCGCAACAGTGGTTCTCATCCGGTCACGCACTCAAAGATGTGGATAAATTTACAGCCAGTTCGGGTGTGGATGATAAATCTGTTGCCGCCGCGCGTCGTTTTCGTGAACAGTGGACAGAGATAAGCCAGAGTTTTGAGAAAACAGGCTACATTCTGTTTAATGCCCTTTTACCATATATCAATGATTTCAATATCTGGCTAAAAAACTTAGCTGATTGGATGAATAAGCACCCAGAAGAGATTAAAAAAGCGGTCAGTGGTTTTCTCGATAAGATGAGTTTTATTATTTCAGTCGCTAATCAGGCCGCGGATGCGGTAGGCGGTTGGGGTAATGTCATCATTGGTCTGATTGGGTTGAAGTTTGCGGGATGGCTATGGGGAATTTATCGCGCGGCTTCATCCATGCTGAAAATGGGGAAAGGTGGCGGCGGATTGCTAGGCAAAGGGGCTATAGGGAAAGCTGGGATATATGGCGCTATCGGGTATGCGTTATATGATCCTGTAGAGTCAGTCGCGACTTCGATTGTCGGAGAGGAGGCCAAAAATACACTGGATTCGTATGGGGTTTATCTGGCAAGCGACTGGACGCCTTTTTTTAGTAAAAAAGAATATGAAGCTTATCAGGCAAAACTGGAGGGCAAAGCCTCTAAGCCAGATAAGACCGTAGTTAAAGAAGTCAAAGAGGAAGAAAAACGCAGCGAAAACGACCGGATTATTCGGGCAGAAGATGAACGACAGCAGCGGCTGGAATACAGCAATAATTGGTTAAAAACCGCGTTAGATAAGCTGACCGATTCAATTAATAAGTTAATTGATTTGTTGATCCCTCAAGCTGTGACAGATGAAATGTCATCCTTTGATAATACATCAAATACTACCGGCATGAAATTACTGGGTTGGCTATCACCGAAATTAGCGCAGCTTGAGCAGCAGTTCGGGTTACCGGAGGGTTTGTTACGTAGTGTTGCCATGACGGAATCGGGAGGTAATCAGTATGCTGTATCCAAAGCAGGTGCCAGGGGCTTATTTCAATTTATGCCAGGTACAGCTAGAAATTTTGGGTTAAAGGATGATGACGTCTTTGATCCGGTAAAATCTTCGGAAGCCGCGGCAAAATATTTATCTCAGCTAATGAGAATGTTTGATGGCGATTTGAGTAAAGCGCTGGCGGCTTATAACTGGGGACAGGGAAATGTCATGCGGAAAGGATTGGGTGCTGCACCAAAAGAAACCCGCGATTATATCCCAAAAGTCTTGGCGAATATGCCGCAACCTGGCGCTCATGTGGCGGCACAACGTTGTTCGAATACGGTAAATAACAACCGAACCTCCTCTGTTTCTGAGAGTTACCACATCGGAACTATTCAAGTTAGCTCTAACGCTAACAATGTAAAAGGCGTGGTTGACGATGCCCGACAGAAAATAGGTGGATCAACGCTGGCAACAAGCTATTCAACGGGGGTAACCGGATAATGGCATTTTCTCTCAATCAAACAACGGTACTTAGCGCGTTCCGTAGCGGCAATCTGCTGTCTGCTGTTAACAGTATGATATCCCCAGGGTATGGTATTTATTATGCATCCGGACAGAACGTTGGTGATAAGCCGTTTACGCCCACCTCATTCATTGCAGTAGAAGTCACACGAGAGGCATCTATCACCACTGCACCGATAGAGAAAGGTGGCTACACATCGTACAACAAAGTGCAGCGGCCCGGTGAAGTTCATGTGACATTTTCGTTTGAGGGGTGGACCGGTTTTTCTGGTTCCGTGCCTAACTTAACAAACCTCACCCTGACGTCCCGTTCCGATGTTCTTGAAGCGTTAGATAAGATGGTATCCAGTGCTGAAATTTACGACATTGAAACACCTGATACTACGTACACAAGTTATGATTTGATTAAGTACGATTTTCGAATAAGGCAGGATAACGGTGTTACCTTACTGATTGTGACCGCAGTTTTCCAGGCTGTACAAGACATTGCCGAAGTGAAAATGAGCAGCAATGTTGCTAACAAGTCGAATACAACAAAGAATGAGACGGCGAAAGGCCCAAGTAAAAATACCGAACAATCAACAGGCTCAACAAAACACGCCACATTATTTGATGTTAAAAAAGCCCTGACCGGATTGAAGGAGTCGATTTTCAGTGCGACAGCGAAAGTTGCCGATTCGGTTTCGTCCGGTTTCACGTCAGCTATGGAGATAGTGACGGGGCCACTAAATAGCGCCGTGGTGAGTTCTGCGGATCAACTCAGTAAAGCAGTAAAAGAATTATCAGGGAAATTAACGTGATTGAAATAGCACTCAGAGCGGTCAAAGCTCAGGAATTCACTGTGACCTTGAATGAGCAGTCATGCATGATACGTCTCAATCAACGTAGCACAGGTTTATATATGGATTTAACCGTCAATGATAAACCTGTGTTACAGGGAGTTGTGTGCCTCAACTGCAATAAAATTGTCCGTTACTCCTATCTTCGATTTTCCGGTGAATTGTTTTTTGCTGATTTAAACGGCTCATCTGATCCTCACTGGGAAGGGTTAGGGCAACGCTACAAATTATATTACCTTTTTCCAGGCGAGGTGACTCAGTGACGTACAAACAACACAATATCAAAGTTGAATTTCAGCTAGTTGACGGCAAGACATTTGATGATAGCGGTAACAATATACTGACTATCGACAATGCACGTGTTTATGTCAACATGGTGGCGTGGGGCGGCATATCAGGGACACAAATAACATTACAAATCTGGGGCTTAACAACCAGCCAAATGGCAACGTTGAGTTATCGCGGGATCTGGATTGGTAGTGCGAAATTCAACTTAATGCGAGTATGGGCGGATGGTCATGCTATATTTGAGGGTTTTATCAGTGATGCTTATGCAGATTTTAATCAGTTACCCGATACTCCCCTGACGATAACAGCTAGTGTGATGTTTGGCCTAAGAGCAAAGGACGTTGAACCGTTCACTGCATCGGGAGATGTGGATATTGTCGATATTATTACTGGAATGGCTAAAAAAGCGGATCTGACGGTTGAAAATTATGGCGCCACAGGTGTTATCTCCAATCCTCATTATACAGGAAATGTTGTTAATCAAATCCAACAGGCGGCAAATGCGCTAGATATAGACACTGACTTCGGGATTGATAAAGTGACTATTTGGCCTCATGGTCAACCGAAAGTTGAAAAACTGCTGTTTACGTCTCCAGAATATGGGCTAATTGGTTATCCCATATTTACTGGCGTGGGAATAACAGCAACTACTCTTTTCAGTAATGAGATTATTTTAGGTCGTAAGATACAAATAGAAACCTCTTTGCCGAACGCTAGCGGCACTTATCTGATAACAGGGGCGGAACACTATCTTACCTCCTGGCTTGATGGTGGTCAGTGGCATACATTTTTTAGTGGCATTCCAGTGAAAACAGAGGATAAAAACAATGGGGAAGCTGACAACAAAACCAACGGACATAAACAGTGAAACGAATGCTTTTGATTTTGTCATGAGGCGGTTTCTTAGTCAGCATGTTTTTATCACTTTGGGTCTTATTATTAAATCGAACGGGAAAACCGTAGATGTAAAGCCGATGGTGCATAATATGACGGGAACAGGGAGAAAAATCGAGAATGGAATAATCTATAATGTTCCAGTATTTCGCCTTCAGCGTGGTAACAGTGCTGTCATTATGAATCCAGTGGTTGGTGATATTGGTTTAATTGCTATCTGTGATCGTGACATTAGCAGCGTCAGAGCAACAAAAGCGCCGGCGTTGCCGGGCTCAAAAAGAACGCACAATTATTCAGATGCAATTTACCTGGGGGGCGTTTTAAATGCAGAACCACAACAATATGTTGAATTCGTAGATAATCAGGTAAATATTGTTTCACCGAATAAAATTAACGTAGTCGCTCCGACAACTGAAATGACTTCATCAAATTCAATCACAATGAACTCACCATCTATTATATTAAATGGTGCGGTTATTCAAGGTGGTGGCGGTAACGGTGGAAATGCAATATTCGGCAGTACCGTAACAGCGAAGGGCGAAATTACAGGAAATGGGGTTAAACTTTCATCACATGTGCATGGTGGTGTTGAATCTGGTGGTTCGAAAACCAACAGTCCAGAGTAAAAATATGTATAGAAATCTAACATCAAATATTATTGTCGCAGGAGCTTTGTTTGCCTGCGTGTTTAGCGCCGGAGCAAAAAACAGTGACACTTCTCGGCAAGAAAAGATATCCGCTATGTGTATGTCCCAGTCTATATTACAGCAGTATGCCGCGAGTGCAGGGCTTAACTATATAGATCCGTCCACCCTCGCAGAAGAGGTCCTGTTACAAACAGGAAGTTACTCGACTGAAAGCCCGGTATATAAAGCTCAAAAGGAAGATGCTGTAAATCAAGGAAAAAAATTGATGCTAAAAGAGAAACAAGTAATGAATATTATCCGGTATTACTATGAGAATCGTGATGAAGCAATGTTGTCGCGGGGGGAAGGGGTTTCATCCGTTTTTCAGCAGCTATGTATCGTTAATCCAAAACGTTATCTTCCTAGCTACAACGCGTTAAAAGCAGCGGGAAAAATATAGAATCGAACGGTTCAAGAACCATAAACCCCAGTCGTGTTGGTGGATAAAGTCATCTTCGGCTTACAGTACAATATTGTTGCGTATTTTCATCAGACGTATGACACTCATGACAAAATGATGTCAATGTGATGCTATTTTTCTAAATCTTGCTTTTAACGTTCGTTATCTTCTGAAATAAGGCTTACATAGGTGGCTAATTGTCATTTACTGCATGGTTGTAAGGTTCAGAATAGTGGTTTAATATGATACATAGTGACACATTATGACTGTTTGTGACTCACTATAACAAACTCTTTGATAAGGTAGAACGTCATGAATCTATCACTAAGGAATTGTTTAGCAGTAGTTTTATTCGGAGGAGTGCTGTCGGTTCCTTCATTCTCTGCTGGTTATGTGGATTCGAGGGACGGTTGTAGTATGCTTAGCTTTAAAGTAGGTGAAACTATCTGTAGTCTGGATGATTTGAAAACTCAATATCAAGAAAGAAGAGAGATTGTTGATTCATTAGCTAATGAAATTAGCCAATATTATTTAAATCTCCTAAGCCTTGATGAAAGTCAAATTCGTGGTATTTTGCTTCAAAACGATATAGAAATTAATAAGGCTTGCGAAACCACAATGAGAGGATTTGAGCAGGGGCTCAAAGCTATGTTGAAGCAAGATCGATCCGATGAAGAAAAACAAGAAATGAGGATGTATCTGAAATCTATAGCAAAGGCCAGATTTGAGATAACTCGTCTTAATGATTTTTCTCGTCAATTATTTACTTTGCCTAAGATTTATAAAAGCGATATAAATAAAGCTGCTCTATCAGAATTGGCTGCTTATACAACCCAAAAGATTGAGTCTGGGAATTTTTCATTTACTGGGTGATAAATGGAACAAGTGGATGTATCAATAAACGAGTATACGAGGAAAGATTTTTTTGATGACGTCTTCCTAAAGCATCCAGATCTTGAACAGGCTATTCTGCAAGATTTTAAACACTATAAAGAAACCGGAGAAGTCCCTGATTATTTTGGTAGGGATGTTGCTTACACTCAGCCAGAAGCAGCATATAAATCATGTATGATGCATATTCATCTTTGCTTTCCGCCTGATTCATTCC
Organism: Photorhabdus heterorhabditis; assembly: GCF_001280945.1. Classification (NCBI taxonomy): domain Bacteria; kingdom Pseudomonadati; phylum Pseudomonadota; class Gammaproteobacteria; order Enterobacterales; family Morganellaceae; genus Photorhabdus; species Photorhabdus heterorhabditis. Next base: position 22,849 of record NZ_LJCS01000047.1, read on the forward strand.
CTACAAATAGGGTTCAGTATTATAGAACGTGTAAATCAAATAGCCCAGAAAATGATGCTTGTCTAGTATATGTTCAAGGTCTCTTGGAAGAAAACAAATATTCCTTATTGGCGATAATGCATCCTGATGCTCATGGAAAAGCTAGAAATCCCAAGATAATGAGTTATCTGGCAAGAATAGCTCAGGATTTCAGAGATAATAACTAAACCGTCTAGTACGGTTTTTTTCATATCTGGCCGCTTAATTGCGGTTTTTTTATTTCTATAAGGTACGAGAATGCAAACTCGTTCACTTCTGCTTGATACCGAGTCATGGGATTTAACGTTAGATGATTCTGGAAATATCGCCATTACTGATAATCCCTATTCTGTAGCGCAGGATGTCGCTTGTGCCTGTAGTACATATCTGGGGGAGTGCTGGTATGACACAAAATTGGGTATTCCTTATTACCAGCGAATTTTGGGACATTGGCCGGGAACTCAGCTAATCAACAGCAAAATGCAACAAGAAGCAATGAAGTTACCTTATGTTCAGTCTGCCACTTGTAAAGCTATAAATGGGAAGGAGAGAACTATTGCGGGCATGATGACAATAACGGACTCGAACAATCAATCAACGGTGGTAAATTTCTGATGACTAACTCTGCAGTACTGACAACAAGTGTTCCAGGTGTAACCTTTACAAAGACGGGTCTAACTGTGCCCGACGAGGTTGATATTTTAAATGGGCGGTTAAATGATTTGGCTACAGCAATGGGTGGTGCAATGAGTACGAGCTTAACAACACCGCAAGGTCAAATAGCAATGAGTGATGCGGCTATCATTGCTGACAAGAACGATCAGTTACTTGCTATTGTCAATCAAATTAACCCGGATTATGCAACCGGACGTTTTCAAGATGCTATCGGACGAATTTATTTTTTAGATCGAATTCCAGCATCGGGAACAACGGTAACAGCAACATGCACTGGGTTAGTTAATACAGTTATTCCAATTGGTAGTATTGCTCAAGATAAAAAAGGGTATCTTTATCATTCAATAACAGAGGCTAAGATCCCTGACAGTGGCTCTGTTGATGTTGTTTTCCAAAACTCAACAACAGGGCCGTTAGCATGCAAAATTGATGACTTGAACACGATTTATAGCTCGGCACCCGGCTGGTCTGGTATCAGTAATGCGAATGCTGGCGTACCTGGCGCAGATGAGGAAACCCGCGCTAATTTTGAGTATCGTCGTAAACAATCTGTTGCTAAAAATGCGACAAACTCATTACATGCCATTTATGCCGCAGTATTAGAAGTAAATGGCGTGGCAGACGCATACGTTATTTCAAATGATACTTCGGTAGTAAAAACGGTCGGGGTATCAAAATACAGAATAGCGCCGAACTCTATTTATAGTGCTGTGTATGGAGGAAAAACTGAGGATGTCGCTAGAGCAATCTGGAAGAAAAAGCCTCCAGGTATTCCTACGAACGGAAATACAACTCACACAATTGTGGATGATGAAAACTATGTTCAGCCTTACCCCGAATATGAAATTAAATATGTGATACCCGCGCCCATTCGTGTCTATGTTGACGTCTCACTTGCGAATAGCGATTACCTTCCTGCTGATATTGAAACACAGGTTAAGTCAGCTATAGCGCAAGCATTTAACGGAGAAGACGGTGGAACGCGAGCAAGAATAGCATCTACATTATTTGCTGGTAGATATTATTCAGGCATTTATAACATAGATACATCGAGTGTTGATATTTATAATATTACGCTTAGCCGTGACGGTATTACTTATTCAACATCAATTAGTTTTGGTATTGATGAAATCCCAACGCTTGACGTTGATAATATATCTGTGAAATTAGTAGGTTCATAAATGGAAAATGTGGGAGCAACTATTCTTGCTCAGTATGCCGCTAGTCCAAAACTCAACTCACTTATTCTAAGCTTCAATGCTGCTGTTTCCTCTGCTGAATTTATTAATACATTTTACGATCTGATTTGGAACATTGACACAGCAAATACTTACGGACTGGATGTGTGGGGAAAAATAGTGAATGTCAGCAGGCGGCTTACTGTTAATGAAAATGTAAAATATATAGGTTTTGGTGAAGCTTTACTGAATGTTCCGACAACGACAGATCCAAATCCATTTGACCAAGCACCATTTTATTCCGGGGAGTCAAAAACAAAAACTATTGAGCTATCAGATCAGATGTACCGAAAGCTAATTATGATGAAAGCCATGTCAAATATATCTGACTGCACTATACCAAACATCAACAGAATGCTTGTTTATATGTTTAGTGATAGAGGACGTGCATATATCACTGACGATGGAAATATGAAGATGAGTTATGTATTTGAATTTCAGCTATCAACAGCAGAATTAGCAATTGTTCAAACATCGGGAGTACTGCCTTACCCGGTTGGTGTCAGTGTCGCAATCGTTCAAAGGATACCAACAAATGAAATCAACTGAAAAACCTAATCTTATTGCTGTTCCGTTTGCGAGCGCCGGAGACTATAACGAGATTGCAACAAAATCAACTGAAAGCAGCTTGGCAAAAGGAGTAGCTACGTATCCGAGCGGTTTTCCCCCGTTAACGATGACAGCAATATCTGCTGGTGGAATTCCTCCATCTGGCAAGGATATGAACGGGATATTGAATGATATTACTACCGCAATACGTTATTCAATGTCTGGTGGTTTGTATTCATATAATGCTGATTTTAGTGCTGCCATTGATGGTTATCCTAAAGGGGCCATTGTTGCCAGTTCTGATGGAAGTAAAATTTGGTGGAATGGGGTAGAAGATAACAATACAGATCCGGATAGTACATCAGTTTCCGGTTGGAAAAATCTACTAGCAGATCCTAATGGGTTATTTCTACAGAAAGCTAATAACTTATCTGATATTAATAACAAAGCGACAGCGCGTAATAATTTAGGACTGGGAGAGATTGCAACTCAAGATTTTATTCCTGACGCCACACTTATAGAAAAAGGCATCACCCAACTTACAGACAAGACAGGTAACAGTAATACCCTTGCAGCAACTCAGAAACTTGTTTCTGATGTGAATGATAATGCCAATAATAAGCTCGCTAAAAATCAAAATGGGGCAGACATCTTCAATAAAACTGAATTTGTAAAAAATATCGGTTTATCGGAAATGGTGGTGTTGGCTAAAGGGGCGGTGCCGAATAGCCGGAAAATTAACGGGAAGCCGTTGACCGGGGATATTAGTCTGAATGCTGGGGATGTGGGAAGTTATGCTAAATCTGAGAGCGATAATACTTTCTTACGCATTTCTAGCAATAAAACCGCAACCGTTGGTAATTTACTGATTGACAGTAAAACTCCTTTTCCTAAATTGCGTTTCAAATCGAAAGATGGATATATATTGGGAATTAACGGTTCTGAAGGGAAATTGTTGCATATCTATTCTGACGATCCCAAGAATCAGCGGCGTTATAATATATTAACGCCTGAGAGAAGTGGTACTCTTGCATTACAAAATACAGCTATGAAATCCGAAAATGGTTGGTGGCAATGTGGAGATACGGGGGTAATTATTCAATGGGTTAAAGTCCTATCAGCTCAACAATCATGGATAAAGGTAAATTATCCAATTTCTTTTAAAAATAAGCTTTTTGGCTATGTTGCAAGTATGTCGAGTATCAATACATCAACTGGCCACACATTAGTACGTAATGCAACACTATCGACATTTGAATATCAAGCAGGTACTCCCAACAATGATGAGAATCCAGGCAAAGTTGTACATATATTATTTTGGGGGGTATAAATGGTCTATTTCTCCAGAAAAGAATGTGTTTTTTATAATGAAGCTCATGAAGAGTGTGTTGAAATAACAGTAGAAAAACACAATGAATTGCTTGACGGTCAATCACGCGGGTTTGCTATCGTCAGTGATAAAGAGGGTTATCCAATTCTTACAAAGCAAGCACCGTCTGTTTATCACAAATGGGATAGTGAAAAGTGGATAATATCAGAAAGTGATAAAATAAAGCTTAGACGGGAACAGCAACAACAAGCAGAACATAAGAAACAGCAACTTATGTTCACTGTAAGTAAACAGATCGCTCCGTTACAAGATGCTGTAGATTTGGGGATGTCGAGAGATGAGGAAAAATCGCTGTTAGCAGAGTTAAAAAAATATAGAGTATTATTGAACCGCATTGATGTTAATTCAACGTCAGATATTAACTGGCCCGAAAAACCCTTAGAATAATGGAATCAGGGCCAATTGAACGTTTAGATAAGTCTAATCAAATATGGCTTTTTTGCACTACTCTGACTGAATCGTCCTCAAAATGTTGGATAACCATCCAACATTTAAAGGTGTAGTCCATTTATGTTTTAGTCTATTAGGTAATCATCAACCCACCAGGATAATACTTAATCCAATCAATAGCAGCACTGGGGTTAAATGGCTCAATGCTCAGTCCTTCCAGGCATTGCCAGAGTTCCTGGGTGTTCTGGGCTGTAATAACAATACAGTCCGGCATCACCCGGATTTTTAGTGGCATTCCGAAGGTAAATCCTGCCTCCTGTAACCATTTTCCTTTTAAAGAAATGCCGTTTTTAGCTACCTTGCCAAAACGTTCAGCTTGGGAAATTCGGCGAATTGTTTTATTATCGCGTTTAGCCATAATTAACTACCTTATATAGTTAGTTGTGGTAAGCAGGGTTATCGGGTGCCCGCCCGGTAGCTCTGCGTCAGTGGAAATAGTTTCTCAATGTTGAATTATGAACTATAGGTCATTTTTCTGCAATAAAAATGTGACCTATAGTTTACCTGGGCTTTTCGTTGTCAGGCAGTCCATTGAGGGCGTCATTCCAGTGTTGATCCCGTTCTATATTATTCACTATTTTGCTGATCCATGTTTCTGATTTGCCCCACCGTATAGCCAGCTCGCGGCGCGTCCAGCCTTTTCGTTTCATTTCAGACTTAAACAATTCTGGCGGTATACGTTTCAAAATTACTCCACAAATATAAACTGTTTATCGACACATCATAGTATAGCCATTTCGCCGATAGGGTGACATTGGTAAATAAAATGACCGCTTAAGTGGCACAAGCCGAACTCCATGAGCATAGGATATGCCACACCAGAAATACCTATCACTAAGGTGATTGTTATATGAAGTTGGGTTACATGCATGCGTCAAAAACTGACGGTATCAAGTGCTGGATTTATGAATAATGCCCTATGAGGCAGAGATCTGGTGAGGCATTTTATTTTGCACTATGAATTATAAAATAGAGGTAGTTGCTGTGCTACAGACATAAAAAAACCAACCTAATTATGGTTGGTTTTTCCAAAAGCTCCGCGGCTCCTTTGCGTATCCTTTTGTGTCCCTTCATTGTCCGGTCAGTGTCCAATCAACTTTGCTAACTCACTGTTTTTAAAGCTGTTGTCCTATCACTGTCCCGACTAAATTGGTGGAGCTGGCGGGAGTTGAACCCGCGTCCGAAATTCCTACATCCTCGGTACTACATGCTTAGTCTAATCTTTACATTCACTTGCCAGCTGCGGACAGACACGCCACTAACAAACTAGCCTGATTAGATTTAACGCTTCAACCCCAGGCAAGGCATCCACGCGATCTCTTTTGGGTTTGACCTCTCTTGATCCCCGTCCTAAGAGCGGAGGCTAGGGAGAGAGGGAGCTACGCAGGTTATTAAGCTGCTAGTTCGTATTTTTCGTCGTTTGCGACTATTTTTTTGCGGCTTTTTACGAGGCCAACCGCCCCTCGGCATGCACCTTGGGTTTCGCGAATCCCGTCGAATCCAGAATCAGCCCCAAGTGTCTTAAAAGCAAGTATATCAGAATACTAAACTATAATGCCAGAATTTATCGCCCAGCATTCTTCATAATACGTGCTTTGTCTAATTTCCATTCGCGTTCTTTAATGTCTGAACGTTTGTCGTGTGCCTTTTTGCCTTTTGCTACGCCAATTTTGATTTTGCACCAGGCATTTTTCCAATAGAGAGATAAGGCAACAACGGTATAACCTTCGCGATTGACTCGACCGTATAATGAATCAAGTTCGCGCTGATTGAGTAAGAGTTTGCGTGAACGCATTGGATCACAGACGACATGGGAAGAAGCTACATTTAACGGAGTGATGGTGGCCCCAAAAAGATAAGCGTCGCCATCTTTGAGTAAAACGTAACTGTCGCTGATATTAGCTTTACCAGCGCGCAGTGATTTGACTTCCCATCCTTGTAACGAGAGACCAGCCTCAAATTCTTCTTCAATGAAGTATTCGTGACGGGCTCGTCTATTCATGGCAATGGTTGCCGAACCGGGTTTGTGTGCTTTTTTCTTTGTCATAGTGTGTGCATTATACTGAATGCTTTGATGAAAGAAATCTTTTCCCGCAGCATATTTGCCGATTAATGAGTATTTATTGCATTATACGCTGACAGATTTTTCTTTGATCACGTATAGGTGATATTATTTGCCACAATTAAGCCTTACAGGAAATGATATGCCACAGATTAGTCGCTCTGCGTTAGTACCGTACAGCGTGGAACAAATGTATAAATTGGTCAATGATGTTGGTTCTTATCCGGATTTTTTACCGGGATGTGTCGGCAGTCGTGTGCTGAGTATCAGTAGTAATGAAATGACTGCGTCAGTCGATGTTTCCAAAGCGGGTATTAGTAAGACTTTTGTTACTCGGAATATTCTGGCTGATAACCAGAGTATTAATATGCAACTGGTGGATGGGCCTTTTCGTAAATTGATGGGTGGTTGGCAGTTTATTCCACTTAGTGATGATGCTTGTAAAGTCGAGCTGCACTTGGATTTTGAGTTTACCAATAAGCTAATTGAATTGGCTTTCGGTAAGATTTTTAAGGAATTAGTCGGAAGTATGATTCAGGCTTTTACTTTGCGTGCACGAGAGGTTTATAGTGCCTGATATCAATATTGAAGTCGTTTATGCATTACCTAACCGCCAATATCTGCGTACTGTGAAATTGGCCCAAGGTGCGACTATAGAGCAGGCGATAGTTGCATCAGGTTTGCTGACTTTGCGTAGTGATATTGATCTGCAAAAAAATAAAGTCGGAATTTATAGTCGTCCAGCCAAGCTGACGGATGTTTTGGAAGAGGGTGATCGGGTGGAAATTTACCGCCCATTATTGGCCGATCCAAAAGAAATGCGTCGTAAGCGTGCTGAGCGGGCTAAGAATAATGCTCAATGATTATCAATAAACAGCCAGTCAGGAAAATGAATGACTGGCTGTTTATATTTTTTTTAATTATTGAAGATTCTCAGTAAGTGAGTTTTCGTTTTTAATATCAGTCAGTACACCATTACTGTCAAATGTAAGTGTCAGGGTTTGCTGAGTTACTTTTTCATGCCCAGGTTGCTGACGAAACACATAAAACCATGTTTGAGTGCCAAACGGGTCCTGTAACATTGGTGTCCCCAATGTGTAGGCTACTTGTTGCTGGGTCATTCCTTTATGGATTTTTGATACATTAGCAGATGTCAGGTAGTTTCCCTGATTAATGTCAGGCCGATAAACAACCCGTTCCAACGTAGAACAACCCGCAGTTAGCATAACGAATGATACAACAGCGGCAGTCAACATTTTACAGCGCATGGTAATTACATTCCTTTAGGAGTCAGGGTGTCGATAATAATAGACCTTGGCGAGATTGAAAACCTCTACAAGCCTTAGTTATGACCCCAAATATACGCAAAAGTTGTGTCATATCATGCAGCCAGCAGCTCTTTTGCGTTCGCTAAGGTGTTTTTTGTGACTTCACTACCAGCGAGAAGCCGCGCCAGTTCTTGTAATCGGGTCTTTTTATCCAGCAATTGCATTTGTGTTTCAGTTTCTTCACCATCAGTCTGTTTACTGACATAGAAATGCTGATGACCACAACCGGCTACCTGAGGTAGGTGAGTAACGCACATGACCTGTGTGGACTCACCCAATTCTCGCAACAGGCGACCGACAATCGCAGCTGTTGGGCCACTGATGCCTACATCCACTTCATCGAAAATCAGAGCTGAAGTTTCCATTTTCTTGGCCGTTATAACCTGAATTGCTAGTGCAATACGGGAAAGTTCACCACCTGAAGCAACTTTCGCCAGTAATTGATGTGGTTGACCAGGGTTAGTTGTAACATTAAATTCAACTTTATCCGCACCATCGGCATTCAAGTGTTCTGGCGCAAAGGAGACATCAATGGTAAAGCGGCCGTGAGGCATGGAGAGCTGATGCATACTGTTAGTAATTAGTTCATTTAATTCTGTGGCATATTGCTGGCGAACCAGATGTAATCTTTCTGCTACTTCTAATGCTTGCTTATGGTGTTTATTAACTTGTTCGCTGAGATGAGCACAATCACCCTCTTGCTGCGCGAGTAGTTGCTGCTCTTCTAGTAGTTGTTGATGTAGTGAAGGAAGCTCTTCTGGCACAACATGGTGCTTACGGGCTACTCTGATTTGCTGTGAAATTTTTTGCTCTAGTTCAAACAGGCGGTTTGGGTCCATATCCAATTGATCACCGTAGTGGCGAAGTTCATCACTGACTTCGTTAATCTGGATAGAGGCTTCTTCCAGCATGGTGAGTAAACTATTGAATTTATCATCCATTGTGATCAGTTCAGCCAACTCGTGTTTAGTGTGATTCAGCAGACTGATAATATTTTGTTCATCGTTATCGTTCAGTAATTGGAGAGCATTCTGGCTGACAGATAATAGTTGACCACGATTTGCCAGCCGTTTGTATTCATTATCGTGTTCCTGATATTCACCCGGTTGTGGCGCCAGTTCATTTAGCTCTTTTAGGTGATATTCCAGCAGCTGTTGACGGGATTGGCGCTCAAGAGCTTGTTGTTGGAATTGAGCCAGATCTTGGCAGCTTTGGTGCCATTTCTGATATGCCTGTTTCATCTCATTTTGCAGATTGAATTGATTCGCGTAAGTATCAAGCAGACGTTTTTGGTGGTTGCTATCCAGTAGTAATTGGTGAGCATGTTGACCATGAATCTGAATAAGGTGGGCGCCCAGTTCGCGTAATTGGGAAAGTGGCACAGCGGTACCATTAATAAAGCCCCTTGAACGGCCATCTGAAGTTATGGTGCGTCGCAGCAGGCATTCGTTACTGTCATCAAGTTGGTGCTCTTCCAACCATTGACGAGCTGAAGGAGCATCAGCAAGAGAAAAACGGGCACAGATATCAGCACGAGAAGCTCCGTTACGCACCATATTGGTCTCACCTCGATTACCCAGGCATAAACCTAATGCATCAATTGCGATGGATTTACCGGCACCAGTCTCACCTGTGATGGCTGTCATACCTGACCGGAATTCAATTTCAAGCTCACGAACAATGGCAAAGTTGCTGATGGTTAACTGGGTGAGCATTATGCCTCTCCTGTGTATAAAAACACCTCTGTATTTTCATACAGTATAAACTGGTTTTTTATACAGTAAAGTGGTGATGCCTATTTTTCAAAACATTTTTTTAGACCAACTGAGTTTTGTACTTAGTGTATTGAAGTAATTATAATCTTTAGGGTGGATTAAATTGAGTTTCTGCTTGCTACGATGAATAATGACATCTTCTCCCTCTTGTATAGGCAGAACTATCTGGCTATCGCAACTGACTTCATAATCGTTGCTGTTCTGGGAAAATTTCAATCTGATGCTGCTTTCACTACTGATAACCAATGGGCGGGAAGATAATGTATGTGGGAACATTGGTACTAAGACGATAGCATCCAGATTAGGTGTTAGAATCGGTCCTCCTGCGGAAAGTGAGTAAGCGGTGGAACCGGTTGGAGTTGCGATAATCAGCCCGTCAGAACGTTGGGAGAAGGCAAAACGCTCATCAATATAAACTTCGAATTCAATCATGTGAGCTACTTTCCCCGGGTGGAGTACGATTTCATTGATTGCACTACTGATGCGGGGTTTCTGGCCGTTTTTTCTAACTTGTGCTTCGAGTAGAAAACGGTATTCGTTGCGATATTCGCCATCAAGTACTTCAGAAAGTTGTTGCAGAGCATTATCAGGATCTAAGTCTGTCAGAAAACCCAGATTGCCTCTGTTAATTCCGATGACTTTAATGTCATAACGGGAAAGAACCCGCGCCGCGCCCAGCATGTTGCCGTCACCACCAACAACAACAGCTAAATCAGCCAGCTTACCAATTTCAGTCAGGCCGCCGGTCTGTGCATCTTCCAAACCAATCTCTTTGGCTACTTGGCGATCAACGATCACACAGTAACCTTTAGATTTTAACCAATGATAAAGCATTTCATGAGTAGCCAGTGCTTCTGGGTGACGAGGATGACCAACAATACCGATGCATTTGAATTTTTTATTCATCGTTGTAATTTCCTTCAGCAAGAGGTTTTGTCCTCACAATATGACGGGTTCCCTTGAATCCCTAGTTTAGATCCCCATAATAAGCTAAGTAGTGAGATTAATGCCAAATACGCGGAGATATTCATGAGTAGTAAAGAACAAAAAGTGCCTGACGAGCAAGTCTCGGAAGATATGGAAGTTGTATCTGAACAGCAAAACAGTGCGGATAAAGCAGAAACATCAGAGACTGAAAGCGTTGTTGATCCGCGTGTCGTAGAGCTGGAAGAGCAGCTCGGGCAGGCGCAACAGCGTGAACGTGATGCCATTTTGCGTGCTAAAGCTGAAGTTGAAAATATCCGTCGTCGTACTGAGCAAGATGTGGAAAAAGCCCATAAGTTTGCTTTAGAAAGATTTGCCAATGAACTGTTGCCAGTGATTGATAATCTTGAACGCGCTCTGGATGCAGTAGATCGTACTAACACCGAAATAGTATCAATGATTGAAGGTATTGAGCTGACGCTGAAGTCTTTCCTTGGGGCTGTTGGTAAATTTGGTATTGAAGTTGTTGACGACACAAATGTTCCTTTTAATCCTGAAGTTCATCAGGCCATGACCATGATGGAGTCCGATCAACATGATCCGAATCATGTCATGATGGTTATGCAGAAAGGGTATACCTTAAATGGTCGTTTATTGCGCCCGGCAATGGTAGCCGTATCAAAGTGATTTTAGCTAGTAGTAGATATATACCCAATAGATTTCAAGATGTATCGCGACGGCAAGGGAGCGAATCCCCGGGAGCATAGATAACTCTGTGACCGGGGTGAGTGAGTGCAGCCAACAAAGAGGCAACTTGAAAGATAACAGGTATAAATGCCGCTCCAGTTGGGGCGGCATTTTTTTACTGTGGCAACTCAGGTGTCCAGTTAATTGGTTCTAACCCTTGTTTTTCAAGCAATTCATTGGCTTTTGAAAAGTGTTTGCAGCCAAAGAATCCTCGATGGGCGGATAGAGGAGATGGGTGAGGCGCTTTGAGAACATGGTGTTTGTTGCTATCGATAAAGTAGCCTTTTTTCTGAGCATGAGATCCCCAGAGAAGAAAAACTACGCCTGAGCGATGCTCGTTGATAGCTGTAATGACTTTGTCTGTGAAAGTTTCCCAGCCCAGATTCGCGTGAGAGTGAGCATTGCCGCGTTCTACGGTTAATACAGTATTGAGTAGTAGTACTCCTTGTTTGGCCCAACTGATAAGACAACCGTGATTTGGATGTTGGAAGTCCGGTATATCAGATGCGAGTTCTTTGTACATATTAACCAGTGACGGCGGTGCTGGAATACCAGGTTGCACAGAAAAAGAGAGGCCGTGTGCCTGATTAGGGCCGTGGTAAGGGTCTTGCCCAAGTATTACAACTTTAATATCGGCCAATTCGGTGTAACGGAATGCATTAAATACATCCTGTTGTGGTGGATAAATAGTTTTACCTGCTTGACGCTCTTTGGCGACATAGGCCAGTGTGTCGATAAAATAAGGTTGCTTTTTCTCATTACCGATCACGCTGTGCCATGTGAGAGGCGCGGACATAACAAATCCTTTCTATATAATTACCAGATGGACGTTAGCTTACCGACTCTAAAATCAGAGGGAAACCTTTGATGAACACTAAAGCTAAATTTTTGATAACTATTTCAATATTATGAAGTATTTTTGAAAATTTATCAGAATAATTCCTTTGTAGTTAGTTAGCGATAAATACTTATTTAAACCATAAAGTTGCAAGATATTTGTAGTAACTATATGAAATTAATTGAGCTGAATCAATGGATATCCTCATTCGTGCTGATATACAGGCATCAGATATATTGGTTTGACCAAATAACCAAGATGATGTTCTTGATAATTTGGTTTGTTGCATAAATATGGAGATAAAAATGGTTACTGGTATTCAAGTTGCTGATAGAGACTAGGTAGTGTCCCTTAATTATATAATCTCCGGCAAAAGAGTCGAATACAGCCTAATTTCACCATCGACAGATAGTTTCGTGCTGTTTTTTCATAGCGTGTTGCAATACGTCGATTACCTTTCAAA